>JAGRJD010000150.1 GCA_020442915.1 Thiothrix sp.
ATCGTGGCCATGGCCGTCATCACCATGCCGGTCATCTACGTGTCACTCAATTTCGCCCCCAATCCGGATGTCCTGCCGGCAGCGGCCCTGGTGACCCTGATGCTGGCAGCCGGCATCACCGTCACAGCCTTCACCACCAAAAAGGATTTTTCCTTCCTGCGCCCGTTCATCATGGTCGGTTCCTTTGTACTGCTGGGCGTGATTGTGGCGGCCATCATCTTCGGCTTCAGCCTCGGCCTGCTGTTCCTGGGCTTCGGCATCATCCTGTTCGGCGCCACCATGCTGTACCAGACCTCCGCCATCATTCATCACTATCACAGTGACCAGCATGTCGCTGCCTCGCTGGGGCTTTTCTCCAGTGTGGGCATGATGTTCATTTACGTGCTGCAGTTCCTGATGAGCCTGTCGGGCGAATAGGACACACCGGCACCTGCCCGGCAACGGGAATGCCACATCAACAGGGAGCATCTGCTCCCTGTTTCGTTTCAGCACCAGTCCGCACCGGAAACCACCCGCAACCTGAAAGGAGGGACACCACCCGTATGGCCATTTATGCAATCGGCGACCTGCAGGGTTGCCTGAACCCGTTGCTGCGCCTGCTGGATCTGCTGCAGTTCGACCCTGCTGCCGACCGGCTCTGGTTTGCCGGCGATCTGGTCAGCCGGGGACCGCAATCACTGGAAACCCTGCGTTTTGTGCGTTCCCTGGGCCACAGTGCCGTCAGCGTCCTCGGCAACCACGATGTCAGCCTGATTGCAGCTCATTATGGCGCGTTGAAACCCCATCGCTCCGTGCTCCCGCTGCTGGCAGCGGATGATGCGCCGGCCCTGATCGAATGGCTGCGCCAGCGTCCGTTTCTGCACGTGGACGAAACCTGTCAATCCCTGCTGGTTCATGCCGGCATCGCACCCGGCTGGGATTTCGGCACGGCGGTCAGCTGCGCACGGGAGCTGGAACAGGAGATGCGGCAGACTGACCCGTCACACTGGCTGAAAAAGGTTTATGGCAACCAGCCTGACCACTGGGACCGGCACAGACTCAA
This sequence comes from Thiothrix sp., assembly GCA_020442915.1. Classification (GTDB taxonomy): domain Bacteria; phylum Pseudomonadota; class Gammaproteobacteria; order Thiotrichales; family Thiotrichaceae; genus Thiolinea. The sequence goes on from JAGRJD010000150.1 coordinate 1,043, forward strand.
GCGCCGCCAGCGCCAGCGTTACATGCTGAATGCCTTCACGCGCATGCGTTACTGCCATGCAGACGGCAGACTGGAGTTCGAGCAGAAACTGGCACCGGAACAGGTGCGGAAAACCCACCCCGAACTCAGGCCCTGGTTTCAGGTCCAAGGGGCATTGGAACCCCGGTATACGGTCTTTTTCGGTCACTGGTCCACCCTGGGTTTTCACCGGGAGGGATCCGTGATTTCACTGGACAGCGGCTGTGTCTGGGGTGGCCAGCTCAGCGCGGTGCGGGTTGATGCCGTGCCGGGAACCCGATGGTATACGGATTGTACGGAATATGGGCGACACCCGACATGATCAGCCTGCACTGCCCCCCGACCCGCAGCGGGACGGGATACTCTGGATCAGCGTTCAGAACCGTGCCTATGGCATACGCCTGTCCCAGCCCCCACCCAGCGCCCGTGTCGAGGAACTGGTCAAGGCCCTGGAGCGCAACCGCAGGCTGATCGGTGCCAGCCAGCAGCGCATGAATGCCGCCTGCCTGGAAAGGTACCGGGACTCCGGCCCCGATCAGCTGCCCCCCGTCATTGACCTGGAAAGCCCGACCCAGGATGCCCTCATGGCTCACCTGCATATCCAGATACTGATTCCGCTCATCAATATTCAGGGCGGTGAAGCCAGCTTCAACCGGGCCGAAACCCTCAGTGCCCAGGAACGGGTGGAACAGATGCGCCGGCTGGCCGAGCTGCAGGCCCTCCCCGTCACACAGCCCCCGAACAACCAGCAGGAAACCGTCATCCTGATCGGGGCCATCCTGCTGGCACTACTGCTGGCTGTCCTGCTGCTTTGAGCCAGACACAGAACCGTTCCGGAACAGGGTCGTATCCACATGCGCACGTCCGAAACCATCACCGATAATCCTGGCCGGGATGCTCCTGAAAAACCGGAAACGGGTCAGCCAGCGCAGTATGGCCGGAATTTCGGGCTGGGAGACATGGCATGAGCCGCATCCCCGAACAGACACGGGTTTCCATGTGTTGATTCTCATCCTCCATCATCTCCCTGAAAAATATCCATCCATGCGCCGACAAGGCATGGTAGCGGCATTCCAGCCCAATCCCGCCACCGGATCTGGTTGCGGGCAGGCGGTACGTTTTGTATCGTTCAGGTGCTATCCAATATCCGGTGACCGTCATGGCATTGAATCCTTCCCGTTTTCGCCCGGCCTGGTGGCTGCCGGCGGCTCACCTGCAGACCATCTACCCTGCCCTGCTGGGGCACCTGCCACCCGTCACACTGCAACGCGAGCGCCTTGAGCTGGCAGATGGTGACTTCATGGAGCTGGGCTGGATGCCGCCCCACCAGCCAGAAGCCCCGGTGGTCATGCTGATCCACGGGCTGGGCGGTGGTGCCGCTTCACATTACGTGCGCCTGCTGCTGCCGCTGCTGCAACAACAGGGTTATCAGGGCCTGCTGCTGGCCCTGCGTGGCAGCGGCCCGGAACCCAACCGCCAGCAGCGCAGTTATCATTCGGGGGCCAGTGAGGATCTGGCAGCGGTACTGGCCATCCTCAAAGCACGCCAGACCCTGCCGCAGGCCATCATCGGCGTGTCACTGGGTGGCAACCTGCTGCTCAAATACCTGGGTGAGGCCGCAGGGGATGACGCCCTGAACGGGCTCAGAACCGCAGTCGCGGTTTCCGTACCGTTCCACCTGCAGGACTGCTCACAACGCCTGACCCACGGGTTTTCGGGGCTGTACGGGCGTTACATCCTGAAGGACCTGCGCAGGCTTCTGCGTGCCAAGCTCGCCCGATGCGGCAATCCGTTCGGAATCGACCCGGAGCGGATCAGAACCCTGCGCCAGTTTGATGAGGAGGTCACGGCCCCCGTGAACGGTTTCAGGGATGCCGAAGACTACTACCGGCGCTGCAGCAGTCGTCCGTTTCTGGCCGCCATCCGCACCCCGACCCTGATCCTGCATGATCCGCACGACCCCTTCATGACCCCCCGGACCGTACCGGAAGCAGAAGCGCTGGGGCCAGGCGTGACGCTGGAATTATGCAAGGGGGCCGGGCATGTGGGCTTTGTCAGCGGTGGCTGGCCCTGGAAACCCGACTACTGGCTCGGACAGCGCATTCCGGAATGGCTCAGCCAGCAGGGCCTGCATCCTATTCGCCCCATATCTGCTGCAGGGCATGAAAACCGTCCGGATCAAACTCCCGCAGCTGCTCACGATTGAAGGGGTAATAGTCATTGCGTCCAAAATAGGATTCAGTCAGCTCGGCAAAATACTCGCGCTCATTGGTCAGGGCATAAGCCTTGCGCCGGAAGCCCCCGGCATAATCCACACTGTTGTAAAGCCCGGATGCCTGAGCATGCTCAAACGCCTTGCGGATCACTCCGTCAAACGCCTTGATGTGCATCCAGTGGTAGCCATGGGACAGTTCATGCAGAATGAGCCAGGGCTGGTCCTGCCGGGTCCAGTCCAGAAAGCGCCGGGCATTCTGTATTTCCACCGACCGGGCCTTGTCCGGATTCATGCCGTGCCGGTTCAGCCAGTCCGGGCTGTAATGAAACACCGCCCCCGAAGGACCGGTATCGAGCTCGATCCAGAATGGCACCTGCTGCAGGGATTTCAGGGCTCCGGATGGCAGCACGGCCGCAATCCGGGTCAGCTGGCGCCCGAGCTCCTCCAGGGTTTCCCGACGCAGCCCGACCTTGCCAAGGGCAAACTGCGACGAGATGTAAACCGGAAACCCGGCCAGCCGTACCTGGCTGTAGGAGGCGGTGGGTTCAAAACCTTCAGGGTTCATCAGTCATCGACCCGGTATTCAGCCGAACGGGCATGCGCCACCAGCCCTTCGCCACGTGCGAGCACCGATGCCACCCGGCCCAGACGGGAAGCCCCGGCTGCTGAACAGTTAATCAGTGAAGAACGTTTCTGGAAATCATACACACCCAGCGGGCTGGAAAAGCGCGCCGTGCGGGAGGTCGGCAGCACGTGGTTGGGGCCGGCACAGTAATCACCCAGTGCTTCAGCGGTATAACGTCCCATGAAAATGGCACCGGCATGCCGAAGCTGTGGCAGTAGGGCTTCAGGCTCGGCCACCGACAGCTCCAGGTGCTCCGGTGCAATGTAGTTGGCCACTTCCAGTGCCTGGGCCATGTCGGCCACCTGGATCAGTGCGCCCCGTCCCTGCAGGGAAGCCTCGATAATGGCCTGGCGTGGCATGTCAGCCAGCTGGCGTTCAATACTGGCAGCCACCCGATCCAGAAACACCGGGTCCGGAGAGACCAGCAGCGCCTGGGCATCCTCGTCATGTTCAGCCTGGGAAAACAGGTCCATGGCGATCCAGTCCGGGTCGGCCTGGCCGTCGCACAGCACCAGTATCTCGGATGGCCCGGCAATCATGTCGATGCCCACGGTGCCAAATACCATGCGTTTGGCGGTCGCGACATAGATATTGCCCGGCCCCACGATCTTGTCCACCGCAGGCACGGTTTCCGTACCATAAGCCAGCGCCGCAACCGCCTGCGCCCCGCCGATGGCAAACACCTGATCCACCCCGGCCACACTCGCCGCCGCCAGAACCAGCTCATTCATCTCCCCGCCCGGCGTCGGCACCACCATGATCAGTTCCGGTACCCCGGCCACTTTGGCCGGAATCGCATTCATCAGCACCGATGACGGATAAGCCGCCTTGCCACCGGGCACATACAGGCCGACCCGATCCAGCGCCGTGACCTGCTGCCCCAACAGGGTGCCATCCGCCTCGGTATAGGACCAGGATTCCAGCTTCTGGTGTCCGGCATAGGCCCGGATGCGGGTGGCGGCCTGTTCCAGGGCGGCCAGCCGGGCCGCCGGAACTGCCGCCCGCGCCTGGGCCAGGCGGGCCGGCGGCACCACAAGGTCAGCCATACCCGCAGCCTGCATGCGGTCAAAGCGGTTGGTATACTCGACCACAGCCGCATCCCCCCGGCTGCGCACGTCCCTGAGTATGGCAGTGACGGTTCCGGACACGGCATCATCCGAAACACTTTCCCAGGCCAGCAGGGCCTGCAGCCGGGGCCAGAAATCCGCCTGTGTGCTGTTCAGTCGCCGGATGTTCATCATTTCAGTGCCCTTCTGGCCCGCACGGCTGCTGCCAGCTCCCGCAATACCTGCTCGGTGGTATCCCAGCTGATGCAGGCATCGGTCACGCTCTGCCCGTACACCAGGTCTTCACGCCGTCTGCCATCGGCTTTCTGGTTACCTTCCACCAGATGGCTCTCGATCATGACCCCGCAGATGGCCTTCTGGCCACCGGTAATCTGGGCGGCCACATCATGGCCCACGGCAGGCTGGCACCGATAGTCCTTGCTGCTGTTGGCATGGCTGAAATCCACCATCAGGTAAGGCGGCAGCCCTTCCTGCTGCAGCGCAGCCACTGCCGCTGCCACACTGTCGGCATCATAGTTCGGCTCCTTGCCACCACGCAGGATGATGTGACAGTCCTCATTGCCACGGGTAGCGAAAATGGCAGTATGCCCCTCCTTGGTCACGGACAGGAAATGGTGCGGGCGCAGGGCGGCGGAAATGGCATTGATGGCGATATTGACATTGCCGTAGGTACCGTTCTTGAACCCGATCGGACAGGAAATGCCGGATGCCAGCTCGCGATGGCCCTGACTTTCGGTGGTGCGGGCACCGATCGCCCCCCAGCTCACCAGATCAGCCACGTACTGCGGGCTGATCAGGTCCAGAAACTCGGTGGCCGCCGGAATCCCCATGTCAGCCAGGTCCAGCAGCAGCTTGCGCGCCATGCGCAGACCCTTGTTGATCTTGAAGCTGTTGTCCATGTCCGGATCATTGATCAGCCCCTTCCAGCCCACGCTGGTACGCGGCTTTTCAAAATACACGCGCATGATCAGGTGCAGGTCATGCTCCAGCTCCGGGCGCAGGGCCTTGAGGCGGGCGGCATATTCCATGGCCGCCTCCACATCATGAATCGAGCATGGCCCCACCACCACCAGCAGGCGGTCATCACGGCCATGAATGATTTCATGCGCGGCCTGACGCCCCTTGTAGATGGTTTCACTGGCCCCCTCGTTCAGGGGCAGCTCGGCATGTACGGCCTGGGGCGAAGTGAGCTCGTCCTTGCCGATAATGCGCAAATCGTCGGTCTGGTATTTCATGTGCGTGTCCTGTGTTCCACTGCCTGCGCCATCTGTGCCAGCAGTTTTTCAATCCGGGGGTATTTGAGCGTCATGGAAGCACGGTTGACCACCAGCCGTGAACTGATGTCTGCCATGTGCTCCAGGGGTTCCAGCCCGTTGGCCTTCAGGGTATTGCCGGTATCCACCAGATCGACAATGCAGTCAGCCAGCCCGACCAGCGGGGCCAGCTCCATGGAGCCATACAGCTTGATCAGGTCGACCTGACGCCCCTGAGCCGCAAAATAGTGCCGGGCACAGTTGACAAACTTGGTGGCCACCCGCAAACGCTCCCGCGGCAGGGGGCGGTCGGCAAAACCGGCCACCATCAGCCGGCAGTTGGCAATCTTCAGGTCCAGCATCTCGAACAGGCCCTGCCCGCCATGTTCCATCAGCACATCCTTGCCGGCCACGCCGAGATCGGCAGCCCCGTACTGCACGTAGGTCGGCACATCCGTGGCCCGGATGATGACCAGCTTGACCTGTTCATGATTGGTATCCAGAATCAGCTTGCGGCTGGTTTCCGGGTCATCCAGCGGTTCAATCCCGGCCGCCTTCAGCAACGGCACGGTCTCCTTGAAAATGCGTCCCTTGGACAGGGCTATCGTGAGTGTCTGTGGTTTCATCTGCAACCCGCTTCAGGCATTGACCCGCTCGATCCTGGCCCCGAGTCCGGCCAGCTTGTGCTCAATGCATTCATATCCCCGGTCGGTATGGTAGATACGGTCCACCGTGGTTTTCCCCTCGGCGGCAAGGCCGGCCAGAATCAGGCAGGCCGAAGCACGCAGATCGGTCGCCATCACCGGTGCCCCCTTGAGATAGGGCATGCCGGCGACAATGGCGGTATTGCCTTCCAGGCGGATATTGGCCCCCAGGCGTTTCAGTTCCGCGACATGCATCATGCGGTTTTCAAAAATGGTTTCCACCACCACACCGATACCCTGGGAACAGGCATTCATGGCCATGAACTGGGCCTGCATGTCGGTCGGAAAGGCGGGATAGGGGTCGGTGCGGATGTCCACAGCCCTGAGCGTACGTCCGCGCATGTCAAGCTCGATCCAGTCCTCACCGCTGCTGATGGCGGCCCCGGCTTCGGTAAACTTCTGCAGCACGGCATCCAGGGTATCCGGTGCCGCCCTGAGGGTACGCACCCGTCCCCCGGTAATGGCACCGGCAGCCAGAAAGGTACCGGTTTCGATCCGGTCCGGCAGTACGGTGTAATCAACACCCTTGAGGCTTTCCACGCCCTCGACCACCAGCCGGTCGGTACCCGCCCCCTCGATGCGGGCTCCCATGGCGATCAGGCAACGGGCCAGATCGGTGACTTCCGGTTCACGGGCCGCGTTTTCAATCACGGTGCGCCCTTCCGCCAGCGTGGCCGCCATCAGCAGGTTCTCGGTCCCGGTCACGCTCACCATTTCCATCACGATGCGCGCCCCCTTGAGGCGTTTGGCCCGGGCGCGGATATAGCCCTCCTCCACCCGGATGTCGGCCCCCATGGCCTCCAGCCCGGCAATGTGCAGGTTGACCGGCCGGTCGCCGATGGCACACCCGCCCGGCAGTGACACTTCCGCCTCGCCAAAGCGCGCCAGCATCGGCCCCAGCACCAGAATGGAAGCCCGCATGGTACGCACCAGCTCATAAGGAGCGGTAAAGGTATGGATGGTGCGGGTATCGGTGTGGATATTGTTGTGCTCGTCAAAGCGGACGGCCACTCCCATGCCCTCGATCACGGCTGCCAGGGTCTGTACATCCTTGAGACGCGGCACATTGCGTATGCTCATGGGGGTATCCGCCAGCAGGGTGGCAGCCTGCAGTGGCAGCACCGCATTCTTGGCCCCGGAAATGGTCACTTCCCCTTCCAGAGCGGCCCCACCTTCAACGATAAATTTCTGCATGTCTGCGTATCCAGGCGCTGTTTCAGCAAAAGGAAGGGCATGATAGCGAAAAAATGCGGGGCAAGCACCAGTGAATCTGGCCGGATATCCGGCCAGAAACCTGATGATGAAGCTGAACCGGTGTCAGCTAGCGCATATTGAACAGCTCCTGATGGAATGCCTGTTCAGCCAGCCCATTGCGGGTCATGTCCGACCGCAGTGACTGCCCAAAGCCCGCCGGGCCACAGAACCAGACACTGGCTGACAGCCATTCCGGGATCAAGGCACGGATGCGCTCACCGGTCAGGCGCTCATCCTTGCCATCCACCACCATGTGCAACTGGATATTGGCGGCACGGGCATCAGCTTCCAGCTTTTCCCTGATAGCCGGGTCTGGCTCCGGGGTGCAGCAGAACAGGGTAACCACCTTGGCTTCGGCTCCCTGCTGGGCAGCCTGAGCCAGTTCCTTCATACGCGCAATAAACGGGGTAATGCCAATACCGGCACCGACCCAGATCTGACGCGGGTTGGTATCATCAAAGGTGAAGCGTCCGTAAGGGCCTTCCACGCTGACGGCAGTCTGGACATGCAGATGCTCAGGCATCAACTCGGTATAATCACCCAGCGCCTTGGAAATGAACAGGATATTGCGGTTCTCCGGGTTCCAGTCCGAGGCAATGGTAAAGGGGTGACGCCCTTCCTTGTCATCGAAGTTCACAAAGGCGAACTGCCCGGCCTGGTGCCCTGGCCAGCCTTCGTTCAATTTGATGGTGGTTTCCAGCACCCGCAACTCATCGTGATATTCCAGCGTTTCAATGGTGCCCTTGACACGGTGGGTTGCACCGACACGCCCAAGCAGCACCAACACTGCCGATACCGTACCGGCTACCATCAGCAAGGCAGTCACCCAACCCACCGGTTGCGACCAGTAACTGAAATCAACCAGGATGGTGGCATGAAACACCAGCGCCAGATAGGCCACAGCAATCCACTTGTGGGTTTTGGCAAACCAGTGATAGGGAAACAGCTTGATCAGCGCCAGGATCATCAGGATGGCGGCACCATAAAAAGCCCATTCCCCGATGGATTCCGCCAGACCTCGTTGGCTACGGAACAGTTGCTGGATGCTCTCGGACCAGGACAATACAGTCTGTTCGGTAGCACCACCAGGGCGTGGCCCACGTTGTGGCCGCTCCAGCAGCCCCCAGCCGACCATCCATTTAGGCCCCTTGGCCCACAGCCAGTGCGTGGTCGCGATGATCAGGCCGGCAATCCCCAGCCATTTGTGCAGGCGATAGGATTTATCCAGCCCACCCAATAGCGGCTCCAGCCAGCGTGGGCGGATCGCCAGGAACATGGCGATGCTCATGACTCCCATGCCCATCACACCGGAATATTGCACCATCACACCACGAATGGCGAAAAAGGTAGCTGATTCCGGCCACACAGCGGCCAACAGCCACAGTCCCGTTAAACCAAGCAGAATGGCCCACAGGGCCAGTTTGATGTTCTTCATGATTATTTTACTCCAGGGTGATACGACGAATACCCTGAATTTTTTCAGGTTTACATGGAAACTTTATGATGCAATTGTGAAAATATTGTGCATCGCAACATGGCAGGAACCCGCCGGGCTGCCCGTTCTGCTCCCTCAGGACCTGATCAGCTGCAGAAACTCCTGCCGGGTGCGGGCACTCTTGCGGAACTCACCCAGCATCATGGACGTCACGGTCCAGGAGTTCTGCTTCTGTACCCCGCGCATCATCATGCAGAAATGCTGCGCCTCGATCACCACCCCGACCCCGGCAGCATGGGTCACCTGCAGGATGGTTTCAGCGATCTGTTTGGTCAGGTTTTCCTGAATCTGCAGGCGGCGGGCATACATGTCGGTGATACGTGCAACCTTGGACAGACCCAGCACCTTGCCCTGCGGCAGGTAGGCGACATGTGCCCGGCCCACAAACGGCAGCATGTGATGTTCACAGAGCGAATACAGCTCGATGTCCTTCACGATCACCATTTCCTCATTGTCGGAATCAAACACGGCACCGTTGACAATGTCATCCAGTGACTGCTGATAACCCTGAGTCAGGAAGCTGAAAGCCCTGGCTGCACGCTCAGGAGTCTTGTGCAGACCGTCACGATTCAGGTCCTCACCGATGCTGCTGATCAGATCGGCATAAAGCTTGCTGGTATCCATAAGTTTCCCGGTTCCGTCATGTTCCCTGTTCAGTTGGACAAAACGATAGACCGGCACAGCCCGCAGGGCAAATGATTTCTGGTCACTACCCCTGCTGTAACCCGGCCCCGCATCAGCCATTAGGCTGTTGGCGGGGTCCTTGTTGGTGCTATCCTGACCTATCTGGTAATGGATTGATCCTGTAACGAGCCGAAGCCAATGAACCAAGACATCCTCACCCAGGCCCTGACATGGCACAAGGCCGGTAAAAATGTGGCGCTGGCCACGGTGATCCGCACCTGGGGTTCCTCTCCACGCCCGGTGGGCAGCCATCTGGTGGTCACGGCTGACGGTGAATTTGCCGGTTCGGTCTCCGGTGGCTGCATCGAGGGCGAAGTGATCCGGGCGGCACAGCAGTGCATCGCAGATGGCAGACCACAGCAGTTAGGTTTCGGTGTCAGCAATGAACAGGCCTGGGAAGTCGGACTGGCCTGTGGTGGCCGGGTGGACGTGCAGGTCATGAGCCTGGCGGCTGCCGACTGGCTGGAGCCCCTGCAGGCTGAACGGGCCGCCCGACGGCTGGCGGGCCTGCTGCTCACACTGGAAAGCCACCCCTCACATGCTCCCACTCCCCCGGTACGGCTGGTACACAGACCGGGCACTGCCAGAGGCCAGCCGCCCGCCCCGGCAGAAACCGGCACGGCTGCCGACCTGCCGGCTGAGGTACGGCAGCGCCTTGACAGCAACCAGCCCGGTATCCTCACCAGCACCGGGCACCACTTCCTCGGGGTTTATGCCCCACCTCCGCGCCTGCTGATTGTCGGGGCCGTGCATATCGCCCAGGCACTGGCACCGATGGCGGCCCGTGCGGGTTTTGAAGTCACCCTGATCGACCCGCGCCGGGCCTTCGCCAGTGTGGAACGTTTTCCTGATGTGGCCCTGCGGGATGACTGGCCGGATGAAGCGCTGGCAGCACTGCAGCCCGATGCCGCAACCGCCATCGTCACCCTGAGTCATGATCCCAAACTGGATGATCCGGCGCTGGCGGTGGCCCTCGGAAGCCCGGCCTTCTATATCGGTGCGCTGGGCAGCCGGCGTACCCATGCCCGACGGCTGGAGCGCCTGCGTGAGGAAGGCTTTGATGACCCGACCCTGGCCCGTATCCATGCACCGGTCGGTCTTGATCTGGGTGGACGCCTGCCGGCAGAGATTGCCGTGGCCATTCTGGCCCAGCTGATACAGGCCCGTTACCGGGAGACAGCATGAAATTCGGCCACTTTCCACTCACCAGCGCTCTGGGCGTGTATCTGGCGCATCAGGTGCGCCTGCCGGGACGCACCCTGCGCAAGGGCTGCGTGCTGGATGCAGATGCCATCGCAGCGTTGGCGCAGGCCGGTGTCGAGAGCGTGAGCGGGGCCCGGCTGGAGGCCGGTGAGCTGGATGAGGACCAGGCCGCTGCCCAAGCCGCCACCTGGCTCGCCGGGGCACAGGTCAGCCCCCAGGCGCCAGCCCGTGGACGCTGTAACCTGCAGGCACAGTCAGCCGGCATACTGCTGCTGGAGCGGGAGCGCATCAATACCCTGAACCGCATTGACGAGGCACTGACCATCGGTACCCTGCCCGCGTTCGCCCCGGTACGGGCCGGGCAGGTCGTGGCCACCATCAAGACGATTCCGTTTGCCGTGGCGGCAGAGACCCTGGCAACCTGGCAAGCCACTGCCAGCCCCCTGCAGGTGGCCCCCTTCCAGACGCTGCACATTGCACTGATCATGAGCACCCTCCCCGGACTGCCGGCGGCGCTGTTTGCCAATACCGCAGCCGTGACACGCCGGCGGCTGCAGGCACTGGGCAATACACTGGCGCTTGAACAGTGCTGCCCTCATGACGAGGCATCCGTCGGCCAGGCCCTGCAGCACGTGCTGGCCCAGGGGGCGGAACTGGTGCTGATTGCCGGAGCCACGGTCAGCAAGGACCGGGGCGACACCATACCGGCAGGCATTGTGGCCGCCGGGGGAGAAATCCTGCATTTCGGCATGCCGGTCGAGCCCGGCAACATGCTGCTTTATGCCCGCCACGGGAAGGTGCCAGTGCTGAATCTGCCCGGCTGTGCCCGCTCACACCGCATCAACGGACTGGACTGGCTGCTGCAGCGCCTGCTGGCCGGACTTTTAGTCAGTGCACAGGATATTATGGACATGGGTGCTGGTGGTCTGCTGCCCGGTGCCGGACCGGATCCCGGTGTACCGGTGCCCCGCATTGCCGCCCTGATTCTGGCGGCTGGCCGCAGCCGGCGCATGGGAGCGCAAAACAAGCTGTGCTGCGAGCTTGATGGTGTGCCCATGGTACGGCGGGTAGCGGATGCAGCACTGGCTTCCGGCTGCACACAGACCCTGGTCGTCACTGGCCACGAAACCGAAAAGGTGGAAGCAACCCTGCAGGACTGCCCGGTATCGCTGGTGTACAACCCCGGCTTTGCGGAAGGCATGGCCAGCTCGCTGCGCTGCGGGCTGCGGGCCCTGCCACCTGATCTGGACGGGGTACTGATCCTGCTGGGGGACATGCCGGGAATCACCGCCACCCACATCAACGCGCTGCTGGCACAGTTTGATCCGGCGGCACCCGCCATTATCGTGCCCGAGCATGAAGGGCGCCGGGGCCATCCGGTCTTGTGGCCCCGGCACTACCGGCCGGAACTGCTGGCCCTGGAGGGGGATCAGGGCGCACGCCACCTGCTGGAGCAACACGCTGATCAGGTACTGCGGATTCCGGCTGATGCCGCCATGCTCATGGACGTGGACACACCGGAAGCCCTGGCAGCCTTCACAGGAGTCAACGCATGAAAACAGGTTTTGATCCACGGATGGTGCGGCAGGATTTTCCGTTTTTTTCCAGCCGGGAACAACCGTACCATTACCTCGACAACGCCGCCACGGCCCAGATGCATGCAGCCGCCTTCGAGGCCATGCATCGGCATGACCTTGAAAACCGCGCCAATGTGATGCGTGGCAATCACCGGCTCGCGGAACGGGCCACCACAGCCTATGAAAGCGCCCGGCAGGTGGTGGCACGCTTCATCAATGCCGCCCATGCCAGCGAAATCGTCTTTACCGGCGGTACTACTGCTGCCATCAACCTGGTCGCTGCCTCGCTGGGATCGCAATGGAAGCCGGGGGACGAAGTGGTGGTGTCGCAGGCCGAACACCACAGCAACCTGCTGCCCTGGCAGGCCCTGCAGGCACGCGGCATCGTCTTGCGCGTCCTGCCCCTGCAAGTGGACGGGTGCCTGGAGACGGAGGCCCTGGCAACGCTGATCGGCCCGCGCTGCAAACTGGTGGCAGTGACCCATGCCTCCAATGTGACCGGTGCCGTGACCGATGTCGCAGCGGTGGTGGCAGCCGCACGTCAGGTCGGAGCCTGGGTACTGCTGGATGGTGCCCAGCGGGTACAGCACGGCCCGCTGGATGTGCAGGCGCTGGGTTGTGATTTTTATGCCTTTTCCGGTCACAAGTGCTTCGGCCCCAGCGGCATCGGGGTGTTGTGGGGACAGGCAGCATGGCTGGATCGCATGCCGCCTTTTCTGCGCGGCGGTGGCATGGTCGGGCGTGTTGAGCCTGATCAGGCCGACTGGGCACCCGCTCCCCGGCGCTTCGAGGCCGGCACACCGCCCATTACCCAGGCGGTCGGGCTGGCCGCCGTGCTGGAAGCCCTGATGCAGTGGGACTGGGACGCGGTTCATGCCCATGAAGCGGCCCTGCAGCAGCTGCTGCTGCAGGGATTGCAGGCACTCCCCGGCCTGCGCCTGCTGGGTCCGGTGGACGGTACGGCACGCCTGCCGCTGGCGAGCTTCAGTCTGGCGGAGCTGCATCCGCATGACCTCTGTCAGGTGCTGGATGGGCAGGGAGTGGCGGTGCGGGGCGGGCATCACTGTGCCCAGCCACTGATGGCGCATTTCGGGGTCGAGGCATCGGTGCGGGCCAGTCTTGCCTGTTATAATGACCGGTCGGATGTGGATGCCCTGCTGGCCGGGCTGGTACATGCCCGTGAAGTACTGGCATGAGTGATGCCCTTTATCAGCAAGCCATCAAGAACCTGGCCAGAGCCGCCCATGGAGCGGGGCGGCTGGAAATCCCGGATGGGAGCGCCTTGCGGGATAATCCCCTGTGCGGGGACCGGGTACGGATGGAGATTACCCGTCACGACGGCATGATCAGCACGCTCGGGCATGACACCAGAGGCTGCCTGCTGTGCCGGGCTTCGGCATCCCTGATCGGGCGGCATGCCATCGGGCAGGATCAGGCCGGCATCCAGGCAGCACAGCAAGCGCTGGAACAGCTGCTGACGCAGCCTGACCCGCCAGCCGCCCTGCCCTGGCCGGAACTGGCACTGTTTGTGCCGGCCCACCCGTTTCCCAGCCGCCATGGCTGTGTGCTGCTGCCGTTTCAGACACTGCTGGCAGCACTGAAGGACAGCGACGACAACGCATAAGCCCCACAGCCACTATGCGCGGTGACTGCAGGGACCGTGATCATGGGATGCCCGGAATGCTGAAACCCGACGGATGCCGTTCTCAGGCCGCCCGGAAACCGAGTGCTACCCCGTTGATGCAGTGGCGCTTGCCGGTCGGGGCCGGGCCGTCATCAAACACATGCCCCAGATGCCCGCCACAACGGCGACAGTGTACCTCCGTGCGCGTCATGAAGAAGGCACTGTCATCGGCGTAACCAACCGCATTGTCCAGCGCGGCATAGAAACTCGGCCAGCCGGTACCGCTGTCATATTTGGTTTTCGCATCATACAGCGGCAGGTCACAGCCGGCGCAGTGGAAGCGGCCTGCACGCTTTTCATGCAGCAGCGGACTGCTGTTGCGGGCTTCGGTACCCTGTTCGCGCAGCACGTAATACTGCTGCGGACTCAGCAGTCTGCGCCACTCTGCAGCACTGTAGCTGATTTCAAAGCGCCCGCCTTTTTCGGCAGCTGCCAGTGGCCCGGAGCGGATCAGCAGACTGCCCAGGCCATAGGCACTGCCGGCAATCAGTCCGAGGCCCAGTGTGTGCCTCAGGAACCTCCGGCGTACCGGCGTGGAAGGTTCATGCGGGGAAAATGATTTCAGGTTCGGTTTCATGGGGGTATGCCTCTCGCTGCCATTCTGGCAGCATACATGGAAAAATACGATGATGCCCGTTACCGCAAATCGTTTTTTCCGGATACAGTCACCTCCGACCCGGCTTTCCAGTCATGCCTTGCATGAAAAACAAGACAGACACGACAGCCGGCAGGCTGGTATATCCATCCTGAGACCTGCAGGAGTAGCCGTTTGAAAACCCATTACCGTGATGTGCGCAAAATCGACCCCAGTCGGGGCGAGCGCCTCGGGGACAATACCCCGAATGACAATGACCGCATTGAAATCGGCCCGAGCCAGCCGGCCTTCCGGGAATGGGAGGCTGCGGGCCTTGTCCTGCCCGACCTTGTGCGCCTGCGGGAATTCCGCTGGCAGCGCCTCACCCGCCACGTGGTGGCGCGGGATTACGGCGGCCTGCTGCTGTTTGACCCGCTCAATATCCGCTATGCCACCGACAGCACCAACATGCAGCTGTGGAACACCCATAACCCGTTCCGGGCCGTGCTGCTGTGCGCGGATGGCTATATGGTGATCTGGGATTATGCCAACTCCCCGTTTCTGTCCACCTTCAATCCGCTGGTGCGGGAGCAGCGCGCGGGTGCCGACCTGTTTTACTTCGACCGGGGCGACCGGATCGAACAGGCCGCCCAGGCATTTGCGCAGGAAGTAGCCGATCTGATCCGCGCACATGGCGGTAGCAACTACCGGCTCGGCGTGGACAAGCCCATGCTGCACACCCTGTGGGCGCTGGAAGCCTGCCGGTTTCAAGTGCTGCCGGGCGAGGAACTGACCGAGAAATGCCGCGCCATCAAGGGTGAGGATGAAATCCGGGCCATGCGTTGCGCCATGCATGCCGGTGAACAGGCGCTGGCAGCCATGGCGCAGGCCTGTGTACCGGGCCTGTCGGAAAACGAGGTCTGGGCCGTACTGCACGCAGAAAACATCCGTCGGGGCGGGGAGTGGATCGAAACCCGGCTGCTGGCTTCGGGACCGCGTACCAACCCCTGGTTTCAGGAATGCGGCCCACGCATTATCCAGAACAACGAAATTGTTGCACTGGATACCGACCTGATCGGCTGTTACGGCTGTTGTGTCGATATTTCCCGTACCTGGTGGATTGGCGACGGCAGGCCGCGTCCGGACATGATTGCCGCCATGCAGCATGCTCACGAACACCTCATGCACAACCTGCAGCTGCTGCGGCCCGGCGTGTCACTGGATGAACTCTCGGAACAATCGCACCGGCTGGCTCCGCAATACCAGAAGGGCAAATACGGCTGCCTGATGCACGGAGTCGGGCTGTGTGATGAATGGCCACTGGTGGCCTATCCGGACCGGCGCGTGGCAGGCGCATTTGATTATGTGCTGGAACCCGGCATGGTGCTGTGTGTGGAAGCACTGGTCAGCCCCGAAGGCGGTGATTTCTCAATCAAGCTGGAGGATCAGGTGCTGATCACGCCAACCGGGCACGAAAACCTGACCCGCTATCCGTTTGACACCCGCCTGCTGGGATAGGCGGGGCTTTACCTTTACTGTTGCGCTCAGGCCAGCAGCAGGGCCTTCATCTTCTGGTATTCCTGCTCCTGCACCGCCAGCCGGGTATCGGCATTACGCTCGCCAAAACCGCTGTAATGCTCACGCTGCACGATTTCAAAGAACAGGCCGTTGATGTGGCGGGTGTAGATATGGAAGAAGCGTCCGCCGTCCTTCTGGTCATACAGGATATTGAAAGCATCCATACGTGCCAGCAGTTTCTCGTCCAACCCGAATTCAGCCTGCAGCGCGGCATAGTATTCCGGCGGGACCGGCAGGATATTGTGGGGGTTCAGGTGGCGGGCCACGCTGAAAATGTCGTTGCACCGCAGGGCGATGTGCTGCACGCCGGAGCCGGAAAAACGCTGGCGGAAACGTGAAGTCGAGGTATCCGGATCAGCCGAGGTATTAACCGGCAGCTGCACGCTGTGGTCGGTATTGAAGAGCGAACGGCTGTGGACGATGCCCTTGCTGTCATGCAGGTCGTATTCCGGGTTGGCCACCAGATCGAACAGCACCTGATAAAACCGGATCTGGGCCTCAAATTCTGCCGGGGCCACAGCTTGGGTGATGTGGTCGATACGGGTCAGGCCGAATCCTGCCGGCCCTTCCGCCCCATTGCCGTAACCCGGCAGGGCCTCAAAATCCACTTCGTAAAAATGCGGCTGTCCTGCGGCAGTATCCACCAGATACAAAAGCCCGTCCCAGATGGTACGGATAGCCGGAATCTCAAGCTCCCCCGGCTGTACCCCGGTTTCATAAAAATCACAGTGATGGCGACGGCAACGCGCCACCAGCACCGGCAGGGCAGCGGTACCGAGCCCCAGTGCGCAGACTGCGGTACCGTGCTTTTCATAATGCCGGCGGGCGAAACTGTCCGGCTCGCAATTAACGATGAAATTGATCCGGCCCTGACGATACAGGGCCACATCCTTGCTGCGATGCTGATGGGTTTTCTCAAACCCCAGTGCACTCAGCAGTTGCTCAAACCAGCGGGCCTGCCCTCCCTGGCTGGCCAGCTCCACAAATTCCACCCCGTTCAGCATCATTGCTACCTGTCTCCTTCAAGGTCTCAGCTTGCACGCCTCCCGCGCCCGATCAGGGACTTCATCCACCCCCACACCGGGGTCTGGCTCAGCAGCAGGAAGACAACTGCGAGGAACAATACCACCGAAAGCGGACTTTTGAACAGGTTGGCAAACAGCAGCGGGATGCTTTCCTGATCGGAAATGATGGCACGACGCCAGTTATCATCCATCAGGCGCGACAGGATCACACCCAGGATCACCGGCCCGACCTGATAGCCGTAATGCTTCATGACATAGCCCAGCACCCCGAAGCCCAGCATCCACCAGATATCCGCCACGGAATTGTTGATGGCATAGGAACCGACAATGCTCAGCAGCAGGATCAGCGGAATCAGGATACCCTTGGGCAGCTCCACGATCTTGGTGAACACCTTGATGCCGGTGAGGCCGAAGATCAGCAGGAAGCAGTTGGCCAGTACCAGATTGCCGACCGTGAACCAGAACATTTCCGGCTTTTCCACCAGCAGCAGCGGCCCCGGATTAAGGCCGTGAATAAACAGTGCACCGATGAACACCGCCGTCACCGCATCGCCCGGAATCCCGAGTGTGAGCATCGGAATGTAAGCCCCGCCCACGGCAGCATTATTGGCGGTTTCGGCCCCCACCAGCCCTTCCTTGGCGCCCTTGCCGAAGGGAACTTCCGGATTCTTGGTCACACGCTTGGCATGGTCATAGGCCATCAGGGCGGCAATATCACCACCGGTCCCCGGCAGGGCACCGATCACCACCCCGATGCCGGAGGTCTGCAGGCTCAGGGGCAGGTATTTTTTCACATCCTTCCAGGAAGGAATGATTTTGGTCACATTCTGGGTGATCGCCTTCACATTCAGGTAGTGCAGCTGGTTCAGGGCTTCGGAGACCCCGAACAGACCGATCATGACCGCAACCGGGGAAATGCCGTTCCAGAGCTCGGTGATGCCGAAGGTGAAACGTTCTTCAGCCGTGAGCGGGTCCAGTCCCACCGTGCCGATCAGCACGCCCAGAGCCCCGGCAAACACCCCCTTGGCCAGACTCTCGCCCGAGAGCGATCCCACCAGCAGAATGCCCATGACCGCCAGCAGCAGGTAGTCACGCGGCTGGAAGGTCAGGGCAAATTCACTCACGAAGGGAGCACCGATCGCCAGCACGAAAATTCCCACAAAGCCACCGATCACCGACATGACGGTGGAAAGCCCGATGGCATTACCGGCCTCACCCTTCTGGGCCATCGGATAACCATCCATGGCCGTGGCAATGGCCGAAGGGGCACCGGGAATGTTGAGCAGGATTGCAGTACGCGAACCGCCGTAGACCCCGCCCATGTAGATACCGACCATCAGGGCCAGGGCATCATTGACTTCCCAGCTGAAGGTGAAGGAGATCAGGATTGAAACCGCCATGGTCACGGACAGGCCCGGAATGGCACCGATATAGATACCGGCCATGGTACCGAGGGCCGTCAGCAACAGCAGCTGCGGGTCCAGCCAGGTCATCAGAAAGTAACTCAGGGCATCCATTATGGCGTACTCCCTTTGAAGAGGCGGCCAATGGCGGCCAGAATGTCACGCTCCGGTACAATGCCTTCCGGCAGCACCACCTGAAACACCAGCCGGAAAACAATGTAAACCAGCACGATGGACAGCAGCGCCAGCAGCAGGGCCGGAATCACGCC
>JAGRJD010000151.1 GCA_020442915.1 Thiothrix sp.
CCTTCGTCACCTGCTTCAGCGTCTGTTCCATGCCGTTGAACGCCTCCATGTACGCCAGCTTGAAGCGCATCGCCTTGGCCCCGGTGTAGCCCATCGCCAGCAGCGTGAAGCCGTCACGGGTCAGCAGGTACATGGGTTTCTTCACCTTGGCCCCGATGCCGGTGGTGATCTCGTAATCAGCCTTCTGGAACAGGTCATTCTCATTGAACGCAGATTTGCGTTTATTGGAAGTTTCAAGCACTTGGGCAATAGTTGCCTCAATATCTCGCAGTACATCAGCATGACGTTTTTCAAAGTGCTCAGCGACCTGCAGGGATGTGCAGAAAGCCACACCGTCGATCACGGTCAGCTCAGGCGCAAAGGCTTCGGTGTCAGCGTTGTGGGTATCGTTACGGGTAACGCTGATGGTCAGGGTGGTTTGTTGTGACATGGTAATAACCTCTGTATTTGGTTGCTTACCCGCCTATTCGTTGAGAATCGAATAATGGCGGGAACTGTACGGGGTTCTCAACACCGGCTACAGAGCACCGGCCCACCCGAAGGCGGCCCCGCACAGTCCCATTGGGCTTTCGCACCTGCTGAGTATACGGCAGGCACAAAAAAACCGCTTGCGCGGCTTGTGCGCTCTGTAATGATTCGGGGTTGAGAGACCCGGTCCCGGATGTTGCCGGGACTGTGTAAAAGTACACCTTTTGTACAGGGTTTGCAAGTGCTAGGATGAGCGTAAGAAAGTGTAAAAAATGGTGCAACAAGATGAGCAATCCAAACCGAAGTCAGCTGATTGATGACATCAGTACCGCACTGTCCAGCTTCAATGAAACCATCCGTCCGGATGGCGTCGGTGTGCGTGCTTTTTCTCTGGAACAGGATGACGAATTGGGGCTGGTTGCCAAAGTCATCTATGTCATCGATGACATTGCGCGTGCAGAAGACATGAATTTCATCGACCGGTATTGTGGACAGTCTGGCGAGATACTGAAAGATTATGTTGAATTTGTGTTTTGTCGGTTTCGGTCTGAAGCGGAGTACCACAGCGACTCTTCTGATAGTCCGTGGGGACTGTCTCTGATTGAGCTGCAGCATGCCGCTTAAAAAACTACACCCGGAATTCCTGAGGCACGCCGAGTTCATTTTACCGGTTGACAGCGGCAGACCACAATCAGTAGTCATCCGCCGCTCAATCTCAGCTGCTTATTATGCCGTTTGGCATTGCGTCTGCTTTGCGTGGTCCCAGAAATTCTCGCCCGAGCTGCAGCAGATGCTGTCCAGGTCTCCCGATCACAAGCAGGTCAAAACAGCAGCAGGCAAGATCAAGGGCAATAAAAGCGACTGGATGACCGGCGACTGTTGCGCTGATTTGAACCAAATGTGTGAAGACTTTATCAGGTTGCAGGAGATGCGCCATGAAGCCGATTACAACATCACAACTATTCTCCAGAAACAGGATGCTGTTGAAGCATTAAGCCGCGCAAAGCGATTTATCCAGACGTTTGAAACGCAGAATCGTGATGTTACCCTTGGCATGGATTGCCTGCTGCTGGAAAGTATCGGCCTGAAAAAACCATCACGCTGACCCAGGAAAAGACCATGATCACCCTGCCATCCAATGAAGTCAAAGCCACCCTGTCCGCCGTGCTGCGCAAGGTCGAAGCGGGGCAGGAAATCGCCATTACCCGTCACGGCACCGTCATCGCCTACCTGACCCCTGCCAGCAGGAAAAAATCACGGGTAACAGAGGCCATTGAAAAAATACGCCAGCTCAAAGGAGCCTTGAAGCTCAATCCCGGTGAAGAGATTGGCGACGTGGTGG
The DNA here is from genome assembly GCA_020442915.1 of Thiothrix sp. GTDB lineage: Bacteria > Pseudomonadota > Gammaproteobacteria > Thiotrichales > Thiotrichaceae > Thiolinea. Next base: position 1,811 of record JAGRJD010000151.1, read on the forward strand.
CCGACTGGAAAGCGGAAGGACGGCAATAATGCTGGTACTGGATTGTTCGGTGGCACTGGCATGGTTACTGCCTGATGAATCCAGCGCTTATGCCGATGCCGCCATGGCCGCCCTGAAAGAAGAAGGTGCCATGGTTCCGCCATTATGGATACAGGAAGTGGCAAACGTCCTGCTGGTGGCCATCCGCCGTGGCCGGATCGCACAGGATGCCGCGCTTGAATTTGCTGAGCAGATGAACTTTATCGGCCTCCGGCTCAGCGACCAGAAGCCGGAAATAGACCACCTGCCATGGCTGATAGAATTCGGTGCAGAACATGGCCTGACCGCCTATGATGCCAGCTACCTCCTGCTGGCCATTGAACAGGATGCCAAACTGGCAACACTCGACAAGCGACTGGCTGCCGTCGCTGGAGTACTGGGTTTGCTGTGGCAGTCTGAATAGCACCACATCACCCCCACCGCCACACCCCCAGCCCGACCAGCACCACCACCCAAAACCAAAGCCAGCCCACCGTAGCAGGCTG
>JAGRJD010000152.1 GCA_020442915.1 Thiothrix sp.
ATTCACCCGAATCACGCTTGCTCCAAAGTTCGATCTGGGCAATGGTCTGGTTGGCGAACGAGGACGACATCACATAGGACGGATGCCCGGTGGCACAGCCCAGATTTACCAGACGGCCCTGAGCCAGCAGGGTGATGCGCTTGCCGTCCGGGAAGATGATGTGATCAACCTGCGGCTTGATCTCCTCCCACTGGTATTTTTCCAGTGAGGCGACATCGATCTCATTGTCAAAGTGACCGATATTGCACACGATGGCTTCGTTTTTCATCGCCGCCATGTGGTCATGGGTGATGACATGGTAATTGCCGGTGGCGGTGACGAAAATGTCAGCCTTGTCGGCAGCATAATCCATGGTCACCACCCGGTAGCCTTCCATCGCCGCCTGCAGGGCGCAGATGGGATCGATTTCCGTGACCCAAACCTGGGCCGACAGCGCACGCAGGGCCTGGGCCGAGCCTTTGCCGACATCGCCATAGCCACAGACCACGGCAATTTTGCCCGCAATCATCACGTCGGTGGCGCGTTTGATGCCATCGACCAGCGACTCACGGCAGCCATACAGGTTGTCGAACTTGGACTTGGTCACCGAGTCATTGACATTGATGGCCGGGAAGCGCAGCTCGCCACGGGCATGCATCTGATACAGGCGATGCACCCCGGTGGTGGTTTCTTCAGTCACACCCCGGATGGCTTCCAGATTGCGGCTGTACCAACCCGGTTGCTCCTGCACGCGCTTGCGGATGGCAGCGAACAGGTACTGCTCCTCTTCGGAGGCCGGATTGGCGACCACGCTGATATCTTTTTCCGCCCGTGCGCCCAGATGCAGCAGCAGGGTGGCATCACCGCCATCGTCCAGAATCATGTTCGGGGTGCCGCCATCAGCCCAGTCGAAAATTTTGTGGGTGAAGCCCCAGTATTGCGCCAGTGACTCGCCCTTGAAAGCGAATACCGGGGTATCAGCAGCGGCAATGGCAGCCGCCGCATGATCCTGGGTGGAGAAAATATTGCAGGAAGCCCAGCGCACATCCGCCCCCAGTGCTTGCAGGGTTTCAATCAGCACGGCAGTCTGGATGGTCATGTGCAGGGAACCGGCAATGCGCGCACCCTTGAGCGGCTGGGTTTTGGCAAACTCTTCCCGGATCGCCATCAGGCCCGGCATCTCGGTTTCTGCGATGCGGATTTCCTTGCGGCCCCAGTCGGCCAGTTTCATGTCGGCAACGACATAATCAGCGAAGGGGGTTTTTACCACTGCGTTCATCGTTAAACTCCATAGTTATCCATAATGGATGAGCGCCGTTTATCATTGATCATCAAATGATAATGCCCAAGCCTGGCGGGGTAACACCGGATCAGACCCGGTTTTCACCCGTTGCAACGCTCCTCAGGCAGGAACCGTGCAGGACGAACCCCGCACGGCCAGAAGCCGGATCAGACGCCTGCGGCGGTGCGCAGAGACTGGGCTTTATCGGTTTTTTCCCATGGCAGGTCCAGATCATCGCGTCCGAAATGGCCATAGGCGGCGGTATTGCGATAAATGGGCTGCAACAGGTTGAGCATGCGGGTGATGCCAAACGGGCGCAGGTCGAAATGCTCGCGCACCAGCGCAATGATCACGTCCTTGTCCACCTGTTCGGTACCGAAGGTGTCGATGCTGATCGACGTCGGATCAGCCACGCCGATGGCATAGGACACCTGAATTTCACAGCGCCCGGCAAGGCCAGCGGCGACAATGTTCTTGGCCACATAGCGACCGGCATAAGCGGCGGAGCGGTCGACTTTGGAGGGGTCTTTGCCGGAGAAGGCACCGCCACCGTGACGGGCCATGCCACCATAGGTGTCAACAATGATCTTGCGTCCGGTCAGGCCGCAGTCACCGACCGGGCCGCCGATGACGAAGTTACCGGTCGGATTGATGTGAAACTGGGTTTTGCTGCCGAGCCACTCATCCGGCAGCACCGGGCGGATGACGTTTTCCAGTACCGCCTCACGCAGATCAGACAGGCTGATATTGGGGTCATGCTGGGTCGAAAGTACCACGGCATCAATGCCGACAGGCTTGCCCGTATGGTCGTAGCGGAACGTGACCTGGGACTTGGCATCCGGACGCAGCCAGGGCAGGGTGCCGTTCTTGCGCAGTTCGGCCTGACGACGCACCAGCCGATGGGCATAAGTGACCGGAGCGGGCATGAGCACATCGGTTTCATTGCTGGCATAGCCGAACATCAGGCCCTGATCACCGGCCCCCTGATCTTCGCTCTTCTCCCGATCCACACCCATGGCAATGTCCGGAGACTGCTTGCCCAAGGCATTGATCACCGCGCAGGTATGACCGTCAAAGCCGATCTCAGAATTGTTGTAGCCGATGTCATTGACCACGCCACGCACCAGCGCTTCATAGTCGATTTCTGCCGTGGTGGTGATTTCGCCCGCCAGCACCACCATGCCGGTTTTGGTCAGGGTTTCGCAGGCAACGCGGGCGTGCTTGTCCTTGGCAAGGATGGCATCCAGAATCGCATCGGAAATCTGGTCGCACATTTTGTCGGGATGGCCTTCGGATACGGACTCAGACGTGAACAGGTATGCCTCAGTCATCGCTATCTCCTTACTTAAAGTTAATCAATGACCGAGCGCCGTTTTGTCACACACCGGCCCGCGAGCCTGGCAGGAAAGGTCTGGAATGCCTTCCTGTCGCAACGCTCCTCGCTGGTCCGGGGTCCGGTTTCTGTACCGGACCGGAAATTGGGCGGCAAGTGTAGCCTAAAAAATACCGCCGTGCATCTGCTTTTCGATTGACGCACGGCGGGAGAGGGTATCAGGGGCCGACCCTGATGGGCAGGGCTTGCTTCTGTCGGCTTCAGGCGGTGGCTTGTTCAGCCTTCAGCATCTGCTCGATTTTGGCACGCGCCAGCATGCCGCCCTTGTCGATGTTCAGCTTGAGCAGATGGCGTTCGGGATGGCGGGTGATGTTGTCCTGCTGCTGCTCCAGCATGGCGAGGTCTTCCGAGAAGATTTTCATCTGGTTGGTGCGGATCTGGTCGGTCAGGATGGAATTGTTGACCATGAAATTGCGCGCCATGCCCCAGAAATACCACATGGAGGTCTCGGTTTCCGGGGTCAGGAAGTCCACAACCACGCCACCGACCTGATGCTCCGGCGCGGATTCCAGTCCGCCTTTGCCGGCAAGTGCTACCCCCACGTCAATCATGACCTGGCTGGGCAGGTTGAAGCGGCATACCTGCCAGCGGTCCACCGAGGCTTCCGGGTCCAGATTGTGGGCCTGCATGGCAGCCTGCCAGAACGGGGGTGCCTTGATGTTTTCCATCAGGCGTTCGGTAATGACGGTATCGCCCTGAGCGCGGCTGTTGACCGGGGCTTCCTCGATTTCCGGCTGGCCGATGCTGCC
>JAGRJD010000153.1 GCA_020442915.1 Thiothrix sp.
TGAAGGCGACCGCCCCCATGACCGGTGGCATCAGCTGCCCCCCCATTGAGGAAGTCGCTTCCACACCGCCGGCAAAGGCAGCCCGGTAGCCGAAGCGCTTCATGAGTGGAATGGTGAACTGCCCGGTTGTGACCACATTGGCCACGCCCGAACCGGAAATGGTTCCCATAAGTCCGGAAGAAATCACCGATACCTTGGCCGGCCCGCCCCGCTTGTGCCCGACCAGTCCCATGGAAATGTCAGTGAACAGGGTGATCATGCCGGCCTTTTCCAGAAAGGCCCCGAACAGGATGAACAGGAAAATGTAAGACGAGGACACGAATACCGGAATGCCGTAAATCCCTTCGGTCCCGAAGGTCATGTGATCAATCACCTGGGAAAAATCATAGCCGCGGTGATTGAGTGGCGACGGCAGGTACTGCCCGAACAGGCAGTAGGACAGGAAAATGCCGGCAATGACAGGCAGGGCCGGCCCCATGACCAGCCAGGTGGCAATGAACAGGGTCACAAGTGCCACCACGCCTACCACCATGTCACGCGGCAGCGGATCACCGGCCCGCATCAGCAGCGGCGCATATTCAAGCCACTGGTAGGCGGCCACCACCACCCCGGCCAGTGCCAGTATCCAGCCCAGAACATAACGCCAGCCGCTCCAGCCACCCGCTTCAGCCATGAGCGGAAACACCAGCAGCATCAGGAAACCGACGTGTATGGCACGCACAACCTGACTGGGCAGGTCCAGCAGGTGGGCAGCGGTCAGAATCTGGAAAGTTGAAAAGGCCACCGCCAACCAGAACAGCAGGCGTCCGGTGGGAGTGGCGGGAAAACCGCCACCCAAGGCATCGTGAGTGGACTGACTCACATCAGACCCTTTTCCTTGTAAAAGCGCTCCGCACCTGGATGCAGTGGCACCGGCATGCCCTTGAGTGCATCTTCCAGCTTGATGGCACTGGCAGCCTTGTGGGCGGCCACCAGGGTTTCCAGATTTTCAAACAGCAGCTTGGTCATCTGGTAGGCGGTTTCTTCCGGCACTTCGGAGTGCGTGACCAGAAAATTCACCACTGCCACGGTTTCCACATCCTGCTCCTGCCCTTCATAGGTACCGGCGGGAATGGTCGCGGCAATATAAGGGGCACCCAGTGTCTCGGCCACCGCAGCCGGTACCGCCACCATATTGATGGCCAGCGAGGTGGACAGGTCTTTCAGGGAAGCCACACCCAGCCCTGCAGACTGCAGGGTGGAATCCAGCTGACGGTTCTTGATCAGCTCCACCGACTCGGAAAACGGCAGGTACTCGGTCTTGCCCAGGTCGTCATAACTCATGCCGGCAGCCCCGAAAATGGCCCGTGCATTGAGCTCGGTACCGGATTTCGGTGCCCCCACGGACAGGCTTTTGCCCTTGAGGTCTGCCAGTGACTCAATGCCTGCCTCTTTGGCTGCCACAATCTGGATGTAGTTGGGATAAACAGCGGCAATTCCGCGCAGCTTGTCGAGCTTGGTCTTGAAACCGACGTCGGCATCACCCTCCCAGGCCAGCTTGACAGAATCACCCAATGCCAGTGCCAGTTCCCCCTTGCCCTGCTGCAACAGGTTCAGGTTCTCCACCGATGCCTTGGTGGACTGGACCTGGGTGCGCACATCCTGCATGTTGTCCGCGTAAATCTTGGACAACGCCACCCCCAGCGGGTAGTAGACCCCGGAGGTACCGCCGGTCAGGATATTGATGAACTCCTCCGCCTGGGCCGGCATGGAGCCCAGCCCCAGGGTCAGGGCGGCGGCACCCGCCAGCAGGCTCCGGGTGATACGGGTCGGGATACGTGTCGTCATGTCGTTTTCCTCCTGTTGATGAATCATTTGCGGACGAATCCGGTCCCATCCATTATTCACAGTTTTGGGCATCATGCCAGCCCCCGGCCACATCTGCACCGCTATCGTTTCCGGCAGGTGCTGCCCGGAAGACTGCCACCGAACCCTCCGCGGTACCCAAGGCAGGGAACCAAAGCGGTTTTCCTGCGTCCAACACCATCAGCCCCCCGAAACTGACGGAGCCTGATGAAAGCCGTTTTCCCGCCCCTTCTTCTGATACTGATCATCCTGTTGCAGGGCTGTGAAGACAGGTATTCCCCGACCCGCATGAATGACCTGAAACTGCATTACCACACGGCGGCGGAAGCCCGCTACATTGACATCAGCCTGGAACAGGGACGCATGGACTATACCTTCCTGCCGGACGCCGACACCCGTTGTGCCCATTCCGTCAGGGCCGGCCCCTGCTGGAACCGGGAGAACCTGCAGACCCTCAGCCGTCCACTGGAACAGGATGAACTGGAACAGCTCTACCAGACCGTACAGGACAGTGGCATCCTGACCCTGTCACAGGACGCATTCGGTGAAACCGACCGGCACCGGCGCGCCTATGTCACCAGACTGCAGGTCAGCACCGGAGGCCGGACCCGTGATCTGGTCTACCGCAGCAATCCGCAGGCTGCGGCCCGCCCTCCCGCTTTTGCCAGGCTGGAACAGGCATTGCTGGAACAGGCGCAGCGCCTGCAGACGGGCAACAGTACTGCCGGACAAACACCGCCCCGCTCTCGCTAGTCAGTAACCACGCTCAAAATCAATGCGGTATTTCAGTGCCTGGCCACTCAGAAAGCGGCGATAGTTATCGATAAAAATCCCGACAATCTGGCGGGCAAACGAGCGTGCAGAATTGTGTGGCGTAATCAGCACTTCAGGCAGGTCCCAGAGCGGACTGTCTGGTGGCAGGGGTTCATGCTCAAACACATCCAGCACCGCTGCCCGCAGGGTTCTGCGCCTGAGCGCCTGCAACAGCGCGGCCTCGTCCACGGTCGCCCCCCGGCCCACATTGATCAGCACAGCCTCCGGCTTCATGAGTGCCAGCCGCTGTGCATTCATGAAGCCGTGCGTGGCCGGTGTATCAGGCAATACCATGACCAGATAATCGGGCTGCGGCAGAAATGCCTCCAGCTCATCCGGGCCGAACACCCGTTCCACGTGCTCAAGTGCCTGCGGGTGGTTGCGCAGCCCCAGGACCCGCATGCCGAAATGGGCACCGGTGGCGGCAATATGGCGTCCGATTGAGCCCAGGCCGATCACACCCAGGGTCAGTTCATGCAGGCAGCGGTAACCCGAATGATCCGAACCGAGCCAGACATGTTCCTGCTGGGCCTGATACAGCCTCATCATGCGGCGCTCCACCGCCAGCATGTAGGCAAAAACATACTCGCTCATGGAGGGACCCAATACATCCCGGACATTGGTGAGCCTGTAATCACGCCGCAGGCCGGGCTGACAGAGCTCATTCACACCGGCAGCAGTGGATTGCACCCAGTCCAGCCTGCCGGCCTGTTCCAGCCATGCTGCAATCAGGTCCGGAGAACCCAGCAGGAGATTGGCAGACCGGGCCGGAACCGGTACCTGCTGCGGAGAAACAGCGGTATGCACCTGCAGCCCAGGCAGACCGGCGGCCCCAATCCGGGCAGCATAATCATCCGCTTCGGGAGACAGTACAAGCAATTGATTCCGTTGATTCATTAAACCCACAATTCCGCCCCCTTCCCACAAAACCCGAACCCCCTGAAATCCGGTCAAAGTCCGGCATTCCGACGATCAGCACTTCGGTCAGCACCAGTTCATGTTATGATATTGTAACTCAAGGCATCAGCCGGTGGCATAGCCTGGCTGGTTCGGATGGCCACTCAACAATGATAAAACAATGAGGATACCCGATGAACTCCCGATTCCGCCAACCCTGCCTTTCCCTGATACTGCCCGTGGCACTCGGTCTTTTATCCATCAGTGTCCAGGCCGAAATTTACAAGTGGGTTGATGCCGACGGCAAAACCCATTACAGCCAGACGCCACCACCACCGGAAATCCAGTCCCGGGATATCGGTGAGGAAATCGGCCTGGCCGCCGGCAAACCATCTACTGGCCATGCCGAATCCACGGCGACCGCCAAATCCGAAAAAACGGGACAGGACAACGACCTGGAACAGGCCCGCAAAGAAGGTGAAGAAAAACGGGTCAAGCACCAGACGTTCTGTGACCAGCAGAATGCAGCCCTCAAACAGCTGCTGGCCAATCCGGTCATCCGCTGGAAAGCCGGGGATGAAGACAAGATACTGTCTGCCGGGGAGCGTGAGGAAAAAATCACGGCATTTCAGGACAGCATCGGCAAATACTGCAGCCCCGACGTCCTGCCGGAAAACAAAATCCAGAACCGCTGAGCCGCTCCGGATGCCAGCCCCGCAGGGATGCGGCGCTGGAGGGTTTAGACGCCTGCCCGGACGATGTGATATAAACGTTGCATGCACTCTCAGAAAAACTCTAAAGGAATAATCAGGCATGCACAATCTGGATTCGCTGACCACCGGGGACATTGCATTGCGGCTCGGCAATCCCGATTCTGTTCCCCGTTCCCCGCCATCGGCCTTGCACCTGCCCGTTTCAACCTTCCGCCACGCCGGGGTACTGGTTCCGTTTGTACGCCATGACAACAGTTGGCACCTGCTGTTCATTCGCCGGGCAGAAGCCCAGCACGACCACCACAGTGGCCAGGTGGCTTTTGCCGGTGGCAAGCAGGAACAGAACGATTCCGACATCCGGCATACCGCCCTGCGCGAGGCGCATGAAGAGCTCGGCATCCGGCCCGAACATGTGACCCTCCTGGGACAGCTCGGCACCCAGATCAGCTACAGCGGATTTCTGATCACACCGGTGGTCGGTCATCTGGACTGGCCCTACCACCTCACGCCAGAGGCCAAAGAAGTCAGTCGCGCTTTCACCATTCCGCTCAGGTGGTTGGCGGATCCCGGCAATCATGAAACACGACCGCGCCAGCTGCCCAACCTCAACCAGACCGTTCAGGTTGCCTATTTTCAGGAGTATGACGGCGAATTGCTGTGGGGAGCCACGGCACGCATGGTGCTGCAGCTGGTAGCGATTCTGCGGGACCATCCACCAAGCCTCCGGCAGGCTCATGCCGAATCAGTCGCCATGGCTGCTTCCCGGTTATCCGACAAACGGTAGAGGTAATCCAGACCTGCGGTAACGTTAGAAAATTAGCCAGAAACGTTATGCCGCAAGCCTTATGCCCGTTCAGCAGGGGACAAGGGTAAAATGTTGAGCCTGAAATTCCGGCTATTCCCATTGGGGATATTTGTGCTAAACTGCCCTGATCGTAGAAAAGTCACTATGTTCAATGACTTATCTACAACGTATGTTGTTTTTTGGCCACGATACAGGCCTGCCGTGATTCTGGAGGTGAATTATGAGCATCGTACTGGGTCTCTTTGTCTTGGTCCTGTTGATTGGATTCGTCTGTTACTCCAGCCGATGTTCGGTCAGTCCGGGGCGTTCTTTACCCACAGAAATATCAAAGCAGTAGCCAATAAACTGTAAATTTTTTACCATCAACAAGACTTTTTCACCCCGGTATCTGGTTCAGGTACCGGGGTTTTGCCTTTCATCGGGTCAGGCTGGCAAACAACAGCGGCAACTGCTCCGGCAGGCGCTCCACATGGTCAACAATGGTATAGCGGCCCTGCCCGAAAATCCGCTTCACATATTCATCCGCATCACGATCCAGCGTCAGGCAGTAAGACAGCACCCCCTGCGGATACAGCTCTTCAACCGCCTTGCGGGCATCCAGACGCAGATACTGCGGATCACGCTCATCAATGTCCGCAGGCTCGCCATCCGTTACCAGCAGCAGCAGCTTGCGCCGTTCCGGCTGCCTCAGCAGATGCTGGCCGGCATGACGCATGGCAGCCCCCATACGGGTGGACAGCTGACCGCTCATGCCGGCAAGGCGGGAACGTGCCGCCTCGTCAAAAGGCTCACGAAAATCCTTGAAACGGTAGTACTGGACATCATGGCGACCATCCGAGGAAAAGCCGTGAATGGCAAACGGATCACCGATCCCGCTGATGGCAGTCGCCACCAAGGCCGTCGCCTCACGGGTCAGCTCCAGCACGGTCTTGTCCGAACCCTGCATTTTCTCGTTGGTGGACTCCGACAGGTCCAGCAGCACCAGGACGGCCAGATCCCGACGCCTGATCACATTGCGCATGGTGATGCGGGTATCGGGCTGTGAGCCCATGCGCATGGCCACCATGGCATCAATCGCGGCATTGATGTCGATTTCGTCACCGTCCTCCAGCCGGCGCTGGCGCTGTACCCCCTCAGGCTGCAACAGATCAATGATCTGCCGGATACGGAAGGCTACCGGGCGGTATTCAAGCAGAATGCGGTCAATCACGTCCGGAGCAGCTTTTCGGGGGCGGCGCTCATAGAGCGTAGCCCAGTCCGGACGGTGCAGCTGTACCTGATAATCCCACTCATGGTAGTGAAACGGATCAGAAACCGGTTCCTTACCCCACATTTCGTTATAACTGACACCCTGATCTTCGTAAGGAAAAAACTCGGTAGCGCAGATCCAGACCTCCTGCGCGTCATCGCCGGCATTCTCGACATCCACCTCATTGGCCATTTCAATGGCACTGACGTATTTACGCACCTGGCGCTGGCTGGCCGGCAGGTACTCCGTCCCCTCCTGCCCCCCGGCAAACGCCTCACTGGACCAGACAAAACGGTTGTCATCACGGTAGGTAATACGGATTTTCTCCAGAAGGCGCAAGGACGGTACTTCGCGACGCCGGGCCAGAATATTGAACAGATCCAGCCCCAGATGCCAGGCAAGGCGGTTGTCCATGGCGCGGGTTACAATTTCCGCATGAAACCGGGCCACGACAGCATCCAGCGCCTCATCACCAACCCGTACACCCGCATCCAGCAGTGCATGCGCCACCTTTTCCAGCAGCAGCAGGGAGGCATGCTCAACCGGCGTATCATGCACCCTGCCCAGCAGACTGCCCCACAGTTTTTTCAGACCCGGAAAGGCCAGCACGGCATGGTACTCAACCCGCGCATCTTCCACCAGCCCGATAAAGAACATCTGGGCCGGTGACAGCTCCTGCATGCTGATGGCAGTACGGGTATACATCAGGTGGGCGGCCATGTGTGCCGCGGTGGCACGATAAACCTCCAGTCCGGGAATGTCCCCGATAGCATCCACGGCATCCGGCAGATGCAGGATCCGGTCCTGCAGATAGGGGCGGAAATTTTCCACATCAGCGGCAGCAGGTCGCAGAAAAAAATCCCGTCCCCACAGGGCTCGCAGGTAAAAATTCAGTTTGCGCTGGTTATCGATGAACAGGGTACCACGCCGCTCCTTGCGGATCATGGCCCGCGAATCCTGCGTCTCCAGATCGAAATAGCGACTCAGATTGGCCAGGTCACGCCGGTAGGCCTCTGCCCCGAACAGCGCCCAGCGCCGCAGCCCGCCCAGGGTCAGTTTGCCCAGCAGCTCATCCATGTGGTTCAGCATCGGGCGCAGGCCGCGGGGTGCCTTGGCAGAAAGCTGGTGCAGGAGCTGCAGGTAACTGCGCAGCAGCTGGGCATCACCCAGACGACGTGCGGCTACCGGGAGGCTGGCAAACATGAGCCCGACCACTTCACCCGACACCATGGAGGAAAGTTTCATGGCGGCACTGAGTACATCGCGGATGACATCCTCACCACATTCACGCACCACCGGCGGCAGACTTTCCAGATAATTCAGCACCAGTCCGGGTCCACGCCCCAGCCGCAGCAGCCCGCGCGCACCTTCCAGATAATCTGCCAGTCCCGCCGGCGACATGATGCGCGCAGCATCCTGGAACAGGGCCTCCAGCACCTGGGGCTGCCCTGGTGCCAACTGCCGGATCAGGTCCTGGTAATCGTCAATTGTGATGCTCATCAGACACTCCTGTTGGCCGGTACCGCCGGCTCATGCATGAGCACAAGCGCCCGGCAGAATACCTGCCTCAGCCAAAAAACGTGTTGACGGCTGCATCCAGGGTATCGCGCATGTCAGGATCATCCGTCAAGGGCCGCACCAGGGTCATGGAACAGGCAGCCAGCGGTGTCACGCCCTTGTGGATCAGCTGCCCGGCATAGACCAGCAGGCGGGTGGAAATCCCTTCATCCAGCCCGTGCCCCTTGAGGTTGCGGGCACGATGCGCAATCTGCACCAGTTTCCGGGCCGTTTTCGGCTCCACGCCGGTTTCCTGTGCCACAATATCGGCCTCAATCTCTGCACCGGGATAATCAAAATCCAGGGCCGCAAAGCGCTGCTTGGTTGATTGCTTGAGGTCCTTCATCAGGCTCTGGTAACCCGGATTGTAGGAAATCACCAGCTGGAAATCCGGGTGTGCATTCACCACCTCGCCCTTCTTGTCCAGGGGCAGCTGGCGGCGATGGTCCGTGAGTGGGTGGATCACCACCGTGGTATCCTGGCGCGCCTCCACCACTTCATCCAGATAGCAGATGGCGCCGATGCGGGCGGCTACCGTCAGTGGACCATCCTGCCACCGGGTCCCCTCCCGGTCGAGCAGGAAGCGTCCGACCAGATCGGAGGCGGTCATGTCTTCGTTACAGGCCACGGTGATCAGGGGACGCCCGAGCCGCCAGGCCATATACTCCACAAAACGTGACTTGCCACAACCGGTCGGTCCCTTGAGCATGACCGGCATGCGCACACTGTAAGCCGCTTCATAAAGCACCACCTCATGCCCGACGGTGCGATAAAACGGTTCCTTTCCAACAATATACTGTTCGGCATCAACAGGAATATCAGACATGCGGTTTGCTCCTTTCTTGCGGAATCAGCAGGCTCACTCATCATCAGCCACTTCGGCCTCACCGGACCAGCCGGCGGCACGTGCCAGCCTTACCGCCTCGGCATGAATGCGCTGGTGGCGCTCAGCCAGCTCCGGCGGCAGGCCGCTGACCAGACAGCCATACCGGTCC
>JAGRJD010000035.1 GCA_020442915.1 Thiothrix sp.
AGGAACCGGCGGAACCACAGGAACCACAGGAACCACAGGCACAGGTGGGACCTCCGGCAGCAAGGGTAGCAGTGGCACCAGCGGTACTTCCGGCACCGGCAGCACTGACATGAAACAGCTGACCGACCTGCTGCAGCAATTGCTGACCAAACTGCAGGGCGGTAGCAGTACCGGCACCAGTGGCGGTACCAGTGGTTCAACCGGTGGCACCTCGGGTACTGGGGGTTCGAGTGGTTCAACCGGTGGTGCTTCCGGAGCAGGTGGAACTTCCGGCACCCAGGGACAGGGCGGTACCGGCTGTGCTGAAGGGGGTCGTGGTCCCGGCGGGAGTCACGGTGCCAAGGGCAGCAGTGGTCTGGGCTCGATGAATGCCGGTGGTGGTCTGGGGTCCATGAATGCCAGTGATTCGCAGCAGCTGATGCAGTTGCTGCAGCAACTGCTGACCTTACTGACACAGCAGCTGAACGACAGTCAGGGTGGTTCTTCCTCTCTGACCACCGGCTCTTCAAGCACTGGCAACAATACCAGCATGGGCGGTCAGGGCACCGGCCTGACTACCGGCGGCTGGAAGTAAGCCTGTCTGATACGGATCGGGGACTGCGTTCCTGAGCATGGCGGCCTCCCGATAACGGAGGCCGTCTGTATTTATCGGGAGTTGTCAGCGTAGTTCCCCGGCCTGTCCCAGGCTGCTGCGTTTGTCGGTCTCAAGCCCTGCCTGCCGGGTCGGTTCCGGTGCAAAATAGCGGTAATGTCCGACAATGGGCCAGTCAAACAGCACGTCCTCAATGCGGGTGCCGGCATTGATATTGTGGCCGATCAGGGGGCGCTCCTCGTCGTAACTGCGCATTTCCATCACGACGCCGATATGGTACTGCTTTTCGTTCAGTTGCCAGATCACCACATCCCCGGCCAGATAGTCATTGGAATTGTCGCTGATCGGGGCCAGGGATTTGCCCTTGCGCTCGAAAAAGGTCATCAGGTTCAGTACCCGACGGTGGTCGATATTGGTATCCGGACCGCGCAGCCCCCATTTCTGCGGGTACTTGCGGAAATGGCGGCGCATGTCTTCATGCACAGCCTGCTGCAGGTCCACACCCTTGGTACGGAAAGCGCGAATGACAACATCGGTACAGACCCCGAAACTCGGGTCCACATCCCCGCCTGGATAGGCAATTTCAAGGTAGGCGGGGTTGTAGCTCAGGGTGGTTTCCGCCTGCCGGTAAATGGAATCGACCAGGCTGGCGACATGGGCCGGGGGTACCGGGCGCAGGCGTGGTGGTACTTTCGGATAAGGCGTATGCCGCTCCGGCAGCTCCGGAGGCAGTGCGAAGGTTTCCCGCGCCACCGGTGCCGGTGTATCGGGTACCGGTATGGAGCTGGCCGGTGTTCCATCACCCGCAGTCGGGGGGCGTGCAGGGATGCTCCGGAGGGCATGCCCGACATGCTGTTCCAGCCGCTTCCAGAGGTCGGGCTGTTGCAGGTAGAGCCAACCGCCGCCCAGCAGCAGTGCCAGTCCGAGTCCCGGTGCCAGATAGCGCATGCGCATGGGTGCGTCTTCTAAACAGCGATCATGATCCGCTCACCAACAATCCGTACCGGCCAGGTCTTCAGGGCAGTTTCAGCCGGTTCTGCTGCCGGTTCACCGGTGCGGACATTGAACATGCCGCCATGCAGCGAGCACTGCACGCGCTCGCCCTTGAGGCAGCCCAGATACAGGGAGGCATCTTCGTGGGTACAGCGGTCATCCACGGCATAAAAGTGTCCATCCACGTTGCAGACCAGAATGTGATTGCCATCTTCCGCTGTCACACGCTTCATTTTTCCCGGTTTGATTTCGTTTATACTGCCGGCGTCAATCATTGCTGGAGCTCGCTCATGGGTCAGTTATGGATAATGGGATGCGGTGACATCGGACGCCGCGTCGCCAGTTTATATCAGAATGAGGGCAGGCGGGCCATTGGCTGGGTTAAAAGCCGGGAATCCCTGCAGGCGGGGCAGGCCCAGGGCATCAGCATGCGTACCGGTGACATGGATGTCGGCTGCTTTTTTCCGCGCAATGCCTTTGAGCAGGCGGATATTTTCTGGTTCATGCCGCCTCCGTCGCAGGGTGAGGTGGACAGCCGTCTGCGCCGTTTCCTGCTGGCGGTACAGAACGCACCGCGCCGCATCGTGCTGATCAGTACCACCGGAGTTTACGGGGACTGCGGGGGACGCTGGATCGATGAAACCGAACCGCTGAAGCCGGTGGCTGCACGGGCCGTGCGCCGGGTGGATGCAGAAACGGCGTTGCAGGCATGGGGGGGGAAATACGATGGGGACTGGGTGATCCTGCGCGTGCCGGGAATTTATGCACACGGGCGTCTGCCGCTGGCACGTCTGCAGCGCGGTGAGCCGGTCGTGTGTGAAGCCGAAGCACCCTGGACCAACCGCATTCATGCCGATGATCTGGCCCTGGTATGCCAGCGTGCGATGCAAGCGGCCCCGGCCCGGCGCATCTACAATGCCACGGATGGCCATCCGTCCACCATGACCGATTATTTCAACCAGGTGGCGGATGCTGCCGGCCTGCCGCGCCCGCCGCAGGTGCCACTGGCTGAGGCCATGACCCGCCTGGGTGCCGGCATGCAGTCCTACCTGCAGGAGTCACGCCGGATCGGGAATGACCGGCTGGTGCGGGAGCTGGGGGTCAGGCTGATGCATCCGGTGCTGGATCTGGCGGGTACTGCCCGTTAACCGGGTGGTGGGCGGGAGCTTGTGATTCGCGGCTCCAGCCCGGTGCATTGAGGGTCGTGATGATGCGCCGGTAAAGGGTATCGGTTTCAAACAGGAACGCATGACCGCCGGGATAGGTTTCAAACCGGCAGCGCGGAATCTGTGCTGCCATGCGCTGCTGGGCGGCGAGCGGGGCCTGCCCGTCCCGTGTACCGGCCAGTACCAGGGTCGGAGCTGTGATCTGCCCCAGGCGAGTGTAGGTATCGTGGCGGGCACGGGCATCCAGCTGTGCCAGCAGTCCGGCACCGGCTCCCGGCTCATCCCGGTAGGCCGCCATCTGTTGCATGCGCAACCGGATTTTGTGTTCGGCCTCCTGCGGATGCTGCTGTTGCCAGACGGGGTTGAAGTCCAGGTTCAGGATTTCCAGGGACTTCCGGGCGGCCACCGCATCCGGTAGTCCGAGCAGCTCGTGAATGGGCCAGGAGGCGCCACCGGCTCCGCCTGCCGTGCTGGCGATTAGGGTCAGGGTCCGGACCCGCTCCGGGGTGCGGATAGCCAGTTCCTGTGCCACCATGCCACCGAAGGAATAGCCCACCACATGCGCATCCGGCCAGCCGACGGCATCCAGCAGGTTCATGGCATCGGTGGCATAATCCTGCATCCGGTAAGGACCGGGAGGCTTTGCACTTTGCCCCATGCCGCGCTGGTCGAAGGCCAGTACCGTGAAATGCCGGACCAGTGGCGAGGTATGGGCACCGGGCTGGCGCAGGTCGGAGCGGGTGCCGCCCAGAAACAGCAGCGGCGCCCCGACACCGCTCAGACTGGTCATGAAGGCAAGGCTGCCGAGCTGGATGTATTGCATGTGGCTGTGAGTATTCGTTGTTCAGGGCTCCAGCGGATTGTCGGGAAAGCGTGGATAAGGGCGGTTGCTCTGCACGGGATGTTCAGTGGCAAACGGATCGAAGCCGCGTGGAACGGCTGGCCGGGGTGGCGCCGGTCTGGGGGTGCCGGTAAAGGGGGCAAAGCGCTCCTCCGGTATGTCTGGAGTCGGGGGAGCGGGGCGGGGAACAGCCTGTACGGCATCAGGGCTGCCGGCAGTACCTGCGGAGCTGGCAAACGGGTCGAACGATCTGGGGGGGGGTATCATCGGGCCGGGAATGGCGGGAGTCCAGCCATCCATGAACGGGTTGGTCGAACTGCGTGGTCTGGCTGGCAGCGCAGCTTGTGGGGGATCGGGATAGGCCGGCGGTTGCGGAACCGGCAGGGGGGGCAGGGGCGTTGCATTGTCGATGCCGGCTGGTGGCTGCAGTCCGGGCAGGTAGGGACTGCCTGGCAGTGATGTCAGTCCGGGCAGGGGGGACAGTCCCGGCAGGGTCACGGCGTTGTTGCCGCCGAGGCCATTCAGGGTGTTCATCAGGATCAGGGTTTCCAGCCAGTCGCGCTGGCGGTTGTTACGGTTATAGTCACCCCGCCAGGGTGCAAGGTTGTTCCAGCCGTTCCAGCCGCTGCTGCCTCCCCAGGGCATCCAGCCGGAAGACCAGGGGTTGCTGTTGCCTCCCCAGGGAAAGGCACCGGCATAGGGGAACAGGCTGCTGCCACCGCTTGGGCCGCTGCTCCAGGCATTCCAGGGCATAAAACTGCTGTTGCCTCCAAACGGGGAGCTGCCACTCCAGGGCATGAAACCACCGGGCATACCGGAAAAGGGACTGCCCCAGGGTGACATCATGCTGCCCGGAGCACCGGGCCAGCCGGCGGGGCGGGCACTGCCGGCTGCCATGGTCAGCAGGGCGGTCGCCACCATGAGGTGTGCCTTGTATTTCATGTCATGCTCTCCCTTGCGGCTGTTTGGGTCATGAGGGTATTTTAACTGAAGCCGCCGTTTTCAGGCAGTCGTCATCTGGAGGCGGGGCACTGCTGCCAGCAGTTTGCGGGTGTAGGCATGGGCGGGATCACCGCAGACCTGGGCCGTGAGGCCGTTTTCCACGATTTTGCCCTGATACATCACCACGGTCCGGTCGCTGAGGTATTCGACCACACCCATGTTATGGGTAATGAACAGCAGGGTCAGGTCACGTTCGGCCCGAATGTCCTGCAGCAGCTGCAGGATTTCGGCCTGTACCGACACATCCAGCGCGCTGGTGATCTCGTCACAGACAATGAACTCCGGATTCAGCACCAGCGCCCGGGCCAGTCCGATGCGCTGGCGCTGGCCGCCGGAGAATTCGTGCGGGTAGCGCCACAGGTAGTCGCGTTTGAGCTGCACCCGTTCCAGCAGCCGGCCTGCCAGTTCCAGCCGCTCCTCCTGACTCTGGCTGATGCCGTGTACCTTCATGGGTTCAGTCAGGGTGGTGTGGATCGGCAGGCGCGGGTTGAGCGAGGACTGCGGGTCCTGAAAGGCAATCTGCATGCGCGCCCGCCAAGGACGCAGGCCACGATGGTCCAGGCCGGTCAGCTCCGTACCGGCCATCTGTACGCTGCCGGCGGTTGGGGTTTCCAGCTGCAGAATGGCGCGTCCGAGTGTGGTTTTGCCACAGCCGGATTCCCCCACCACGGCAATGATTTTCCCGCGTGGCAGCATCAGGTCCACTCCGTCCACAGCCTTGACATGATCCACGACCCGTCGCAACAGACCTTTGCGAATCGGGAACCAGACCCGGAGATCGCGCACCTGAATCAGGGGCGTATCCCCCTCCAGCATCACCATGCCGGTTGCTCCCTTCCCCCCGTTGTCAGGTTGGGGGGGGGCAGGCTGTTCCCCGCTGTGTAATGACGGTTGACTGTCACGGCGTGGCAGGTTCTCCGGCACGGAGGCCAGCAACTGGCGGGTGTAGGGGTGTTGCGGGTGGTGCAGGACCTGATCCACCGGCCCGGTTTCGACCAGCCGCCCCTGCTGCATGACCCCGACTTTCTGGGCCATCTGGGCCACTACCCCGAAATCGTGCGTAATGAACAGCGTGCTCATGCCGGTATTGTCCTGCAGTTCACGCATCAGGCGCAGGATTTCAGCCTGTACCGTGACATCCAGGGCGGTGGTGGGCTCGTCGGCAATCAAAAGCTCCGGCTCGCAGGCCAGTGCCATGGCGATCATGACCCGCTGGCGCTGGCCTCCGGAGAGCTGATGGGGGTAATCGTTGAACCGGCTGCGGGGATGGGGAATCTGTACCTGCTCCAGGGCGGCAAGGGTACGGTCCATGGCTTCCTGCGGGTCGATGCCGGGATTGTGCAGCAGCAGGGCTTCCATGATCTGCTCACCAATGGTGAACACCGGATTGAGCGAGCTCATGGGTTCCTGAAAAATCATGGCGATATGTGCGCCCCGCACCTGCTGCATGGCGTTTTCGTCCAGCTCCAGCAGGTTGATGCCGTGACGTTCGGACTCTGGAAAGCTTTCCTGTTGGCTGTAGAACAGAATATTGCCCTGCGGATGGCTGGCAATGCCATGTGGCAGCAGGCGGATCACCGACAGGGCGGTGATGGATTTGCCGCTGCCGGATTCACCCACCAGGCAGAAGGTTTCCCCGCGCTCGATGCTGAAACTGACATCATTGACCGCGTGCACAACTTCCCCGCCCGTGCTGAGGTCGGTGCTCAGGTTCATGAGGTCCAGCAGCGGGCGTCTCATGTATTCACCCCGGCATTGCGGGCCATGTGCGGGTCAATGGCATCACGGAAGGCCTCACCGATCAGGTTGTAGGCAAATACGGTCATGAAAATCGCCCCGCCCGGAAAAACGGCCATCCACCAGTTGAAGGTGGCGGACTGTACGGCCTGATTCAGCATTTCACCCCAGGAGGGGGAGTCCACCAGCCCCAGACCAAGAAAGCTTAAGGTGGCTTCGGCCAGAATCGCGGAGGCGACCCCGAAGCTGGCCGCCACCAGCAGCGGGGCGACCCCGTTGGGCAGCATGTGCCGGAACAGGATCGAGGTCAGTGGCAGACCGCTGGCTACCGCCGCCTGCACATAGTCCTGCCGGCGCAGCTTGAGGAATTCGGCACGGATGTAGCGTGCATACCCTGACCAGCTGGTCAGGCCGATGATCACCATCATCATGTACAGGCTGCGTCCGAAAAAGGCCACGAAGGTGAGCAGCAGGAACAGGGTGGGAATGGATTCAAAAATCTCCACCAGCCGCATGCCGAGCATGTCCACGGTGCCGGAAAAATACCCCATCAGTCCGCCGATAAGGATGCCGATCAGCATGGCGATGCCGGTGGCGATAATGCCGATGCTCAGGGCGATGCGGGAGGCATGGATCATGCGGCTGGCCACATCGGCACCATTGGCTTCGGTACCCATCCAGTGGGTGCGGCCACCGGTTGTTGATGCCAGCGGGGCTTCCAGTCCGGTTTCACCATAATCGCGCAGGTAATCACGCGGCGACCACGGAATCGGTGGCATGAGGTGCCAGTCGGCTTCGGTATAGGCCGGGGTCCGGAAGCTGTCGTAAATCACCAGCTGGGGCGGCTTGAGGTAGAGATTGGCCAGCACTGCGAGGGCAGCCGGAATGGCCACCAGCACCATGAGGCCGAGCCGGAAATCCACCCGGATCGGGAGCAGCCACAGCAGCAGGGCCACAAAAAACGCCCCCAGCACAAAAATATCCTCACTGTTGAGGTAATGCAGCACCGGCCAGGACACCATACCATCCCTGCTCATCACGATCGGCATGCTGTTGGCCAGAAAGGGCGCGAATACGGCACAGACCACCAGCAGTCCGACCCAGAACAGACCGACCTTGACGCCCACCCCCTGCAGTGCCTTGCGCAGGAGGCGACGGCTGAAGGTTTCACGGTTTGGGAGTGGCGTGGTTTTCATCACGGCTCAATTCCGATCAGTACCAGCGGCACGGCAGGTACCGGCCATTTCCTGCCGGATACGGTCACGTGCAATTGCGATCGGGAACTGGCATGGGTGTTGCGTCTTCTCCACGTGATTGCTTTTGACATTCGGGATGACCCACAGGTCGCCTGGATTTTTCCCCAGCGGATTGCCGGAGTACTGGCCTATTTTGTCACCCTTGAAATGTTTTTTACCGGGGTATTTCTGTGGAACCCGAACCGGGTCAAGATTGAAGACATAATTATCCGATTTGGTGAACCAGATAATGGTTTCATAGCGCCCGGAAAAACGGTTTTTGCAGTGCAGGCCATGTTCAAAGTGCCAGATGATGCGATTACGCATTTTCAATCCCAGACGGGCGAATACCGGATAAAGGATGGTATCCAGCGGGATGATGGCGCCATTGTCGACATAATTGCCGACCTGCCAGCAGATGCTGCCAGACGGGGTCAGTGTCCGTACTGACTCACGGATAACCTGTTCCTGCTGTGTCAGGTACTGTTCAAGGTTCAGTCGTTTTTCATATTCCTTGCCCAGGTTATAGGGTGGAGATGTAATAACCAGCTGGAGGGTATCATCTGGAACCTGTGCCAGCAGTTCCAGGCAGTCACCGGCCCACAGAACCGGACTGGCGCTGGCATCAAAACGTTCAGCAATGGCATGATTCTTGATCAGGCTTTTCTGCCTTCCTTCAGTCATAACTCACCCTCGGATCGACCAGTGTATACAGGATATCAGCCAGCAGATAGCCAGCCAGGGTCAGGAAGCCGCTGATCCAGGTGATGGATAGCACCAGCTCACGATCACGGTTTTTGACCGCTTCCACCGCCAGCTGACCCATGCCGTTGATACTGAAGATGTTTTCCACAATCAGTGAGCCGCTCAGCAGGCTGGGCAGCAGACCGGCAGCTACCGTGATCAGGGGCAGCAGGCTGTTGCGGAACACATGTTTCCACAGCACATCATGCTCACCTAACCCCTTGGCGCGGGCGGTGCGGGCATAATCGGCATTGAGGTTTTCCAGTACCGAAGTACGAGTCAGTTTGGCCAGCCCGGCAAAACCCCCGTAGGACAGGCACAGTACCGGCAGCACCAGATGCCAGACATGATCCAGCAGGAAGCCACGTATGTAACCCGGCCCCATGAACTGGATGGCAAACAGCAGGCCCAGCAGGAAGCCGAACAGGCCCAGCAGCAGGATGCGGAACGGGGCATACTGCATCCAGCCGATACCGCCAAGGATGAGTGCCCCCAGCAGGGGCAGCAGCATCCAGGCCAGCCAGGATGGGGTGGCATGGGACATGGCTATCCATATCCCGGCCACCAGTCCGAATACGACCGTGACGAACGTGCGCAATCCCCGCTCCTGCCAGCGCCCGAGCCACAGCCCGGCCACGGCACCAAAAGCCGAACCGGCCAGCAGCTGGGCGACATCCCGCAGCGACCCCCAGTGCGGCATGAAGGGCATGTCCTGTGCCGCACGGCTGCCGATGCCGGCAGTCGGGAACCAGTGCCAGTGCTGGATATTGGCGAAAAAGCCCAGCAACAGCACCCCGGCCAGCATGGTGGGAATCGACCACAGCGCCAGCATGATCACGCTGGCGCTGACATCGAAGCCGCGCCCGCGCTCGGTGGCGGCCTTGACACCGATGGCAATGGCGAGGATGTAGATCAGCGGGATGGTGATGACATTCAGCAGCAGGGTGATGGGAATGCGTTCGCCCAGAATGTCCAGCACCGGGCGGCCATAATGGAAGCTGTCGCCCAGGTCCATGCCCTTGGTCAGGGAAAAGCCGGTAATGCTGCCACTTTGATCAGTGGTGAAACCGAAGGGCAGCACATTGTTGAGCCAGCGCAGGTACTGGAACGGGGCCGGCTGATCAAGGCCGTAACGTTTGTTGTAATAATCCAGCAGTGCCTGTTTTTCCTGTGGCTTCATGTCCATGCCGTCCACCAGTCCCTGGGCACTGATGCCGCCCGGTGACAGGGCCATGACGGTGAATACCACGATGGTGATCCCGAGCAAGGTCGGAATCATCAGCAGCAGGCGGCGCAGCAGGTAGGTGAGCATGGTGGCGCTGGCCTGCCGCTAGCGGTAGCGTTGCCGGGGTGCAGGCACCCAGTTTTCCATGGGCAGGAAGCCCTGGTTCAGGCCCATATTGGTCAGTGCCAGCCCGTTGATGCGCCGGTCGATGAATACCAGCGACTTGCGCCGCAGCAGGAAGGTGTAGGGCTGATCCTCGTGCATGATTTTTTCGGCCTGCTGCCACAGCGGCATGCGCTGGTTTTCATCCACGGTGGCGCGTGCCGTGTCAATGAGCCGGTCCAGTTCCGGATTGCTGTAGCTGATGAAATTGTCGCCGCCGGTCTTGATCTGGCTGCCATGGAACATCTGGTAGATGTCGGTTTCCAGCCCGCTGGTCCAGCCCAGGGTGATGGCGTCGAAATCCTTCTTGTCGATCTGTTCCTGCATCACCGGCCACTCCTGTGCGGACGGTTCCATCTTGATGCCGGCGCGGGCGTACAGGTCCTTGAGCAACAGCACCATGCGCTTGGTGTCCTCATTGGACTCGAAGTAGGTCAGCTTGAAGGTGAAAGGTGTTCCGTCCGCACTTTCCAGCACCCCGTCACCATTGCGGTCCTCGAAACCGGCCTCCTTGAGCAGGGCTTTGGCTTTGCCCATGTCATAAGGGCGCGGCTGCAGGGTGGGGTCATGCTGTTTGCTGCGCGGGCTGAAGGGGCTGATGGCGGTTTCGGCATAGCCCAGAAAGATTTCGTCGATGATGCGCTGACGGTCGGTGAGCCAGGTCATGGCCTGACGCACACGCTTGTCTGCAAACAGCGTGGGCTTGCCAGCACGCTGCTCGTTCCAGGCAATGTAGCTATAGCCCACAACCGGGGACATGTATTCAAAATGGTGGCTTTTATCCATGATCTGCGGATCATTTTTGAGCGCATTGTATTCCACCGGGCGGGCGGAGTAGGTGTCGATCTCGCCATTGCGGTAGGTGGTCAGGCGCGCACTGTCATTCTGGATGATTTTCCACAGAATGCGGTCGAAGGTGGGTTGAACATCACCCCAGTAACGCTCGTTGCGCACCAGTTCCACATTGCCCTGATCCGGGGTCCAGCCTTTGGGGTCGGCCATGCGGTAGGGGCCGGAACCCAGCAGCAGGCCCTTGGATTCGTTGAATGTTTCCGGGGTCTTTAGATAGGGTTCATAAAAGTGCTTGGGCATGACCACCACCATGGCGACCAGATTCATGGCCTCGAAATAAGGCTCCTTGAAGACGAACCTGACCGTGTACGGATCCGTGGCGGTGACCGAGGCCAACTTTTCCAGATAGGCGCGCTCACGCGGTGCCTGAATCGCCTCGTTCATGATAAAGCTGAAAGAGAAGGCCACATCCTCGGCGGTGAGCGGGACGCCATCGGAAAATTTCACGTCAGGGCGCAGGTTGACGGTGATGGTAAGGCCGTCATCACTCACACGCCAGTCTCTGGCGATCAGCCCTTCCCATTCCAGGGTGTCGGGATTGCGCGTGATCAGGCTTTCCTGCACATAACTCTGCACATCCGAGGCATAGGCGTCCGAGGAAATGAGTGGGGTCAGGGTTTTCAGGTTGTTGCCGAAGCTGGAAACATTCCAGTCGCCCTGGGCATAACCGGGCTGTTGTGCAGCGTTCCAGGCACGCTGGAAGGCCGGCGCGACGGTGTGGCTGCCGGCGGTGCCCGAAGTGGACAGGCTGAGCTGCCCGCTGGAGAGGGCGGTACGCAGGTTTCGAAGGTCGGTGGCCTGTTCCGTCAGTGCCGTCTGCATCTGTTCCAGTTTGAGCCACTGGCGGTCCACCTGATACATGAGCAGGATCAGCAGCAGCACCAGCAGGGCAAAGAGGGCGTAATTTATCCAAACACGGCTTATCGATTTTTGTTGCATCTTGGTTTCAGTTTGGCCATCCGGGAGGAAGTTTTCAAAGCATACCATCAAGTTGCGGATTGTTGCAGCATTGGTGGGGGGGATTTGGTGAAGGAGGGGGATTCCTGACCAGGCTGTAGAAGGAACCCCGCCACAACCGGTGTTGCAGCGGGGTCAGTGGTGTCCGCACTCCAGCCTAGAAACGCTGCGAATACATCAGCTGGAAGTTGGTCTGGGAATGGGTGGACTTGATGCCGGTATTGCTGTTGGTCTGCTCGACCTCGGGGGCGATGGCCAGAGAGGCGGTGAGTTCACTCTGCTTGCCGAGGCCATAGGTGAAACCGGTGGTGAAGTGGTTTTCCACAATGGCCGGGAACAGCGGATTCAGGTAGGCATCCGGGACCGGATTTTTGGCCAGATTGACCCCGGCACGCACGGTCAGGCGATTGTTCACCTGATGCGCCACCCCGAGCTTGATGACATTCTGGTCCTTCCATTCCTGTTTCAGGGCCACATCGACCGACTGGCCACCCAGGCCGGGGACA
Organism: Thiothrix sp.; assembly: GCA_020442915.1. Taxonomy (GTDB): domain Bacteria; phylum Pseudomonadota; class Gammaproteobacteria; order Thiotrichales; family Thiotrichaceae; genus Thiolinea. Next base: position 12,013 of record JAGRJD010000035.1, read on the forward strand.
TTGCTGTCAGCAGTAAAGCGGAGCCGGAAGCGGTCCATGACCTCGGACCAGTTGATGCGGCTGTAGTCCAGTCCGAAGGTGGTCCGGTCATTGAGCTGGTAGGCCAGGCCGATGCTGGTGACATCCGGGAACTGGAAATCCCGGATGGTATATTTGCCCGGAATGGTGGCATTCGGCAGTGCAGTGCCGCTGGCCATGTCCACCAGTTTCATGCTGCCGTCACCCTTGAGGTCGCTCATGTTGGTTTTGGCGCGATAACTGGCCCCGAGCGTCAGCTGGGGTGTGGCCTTGTAGGTGGCACCGATGCGGGCACCGATACCGGAGCCATTGGCCTGGCCGGTGAAATCGCTGCTGTTGGAAAAGTCGAAAACGGCGGAAGTCCCCTGCATCTGCGCTGGCGTCATGCCCATCAGCATCGGGGCCATGCTGTCCAGCAGGTTGCCGGAAGCCGAGCCCAGCACCTGCGCTCCGCCGAATCCGGTCGAGAAATCGGCAAAGGAGCCGGCGGTGGGGCCGTTCGCATTCATGACCGGCATGCCCATCTGCAGGTCCAGCCCGCCCCAGACGTATTCCACCGCACCCCCGATGGACAGGGCGGGACTGACCTCGTAGGCGAGCGGCACAATAACCGAACCGATGCCGACTTCCGAACGGGCACCCACACCGGTGCCGCTGCCCAGAAAACTGTTTTTGTCGTATTCGGTACCCATGCCGCCCTGGGAATAAACACCGACGCCATAACTGAGCGGCCCGGCCTTCCTGATCCAGCCGGCGGCAGGCATGAAATAGGAGTCGCCCCCGGATTCCGCCACAGGTATTGAGGGCATGGCCGCAAAGGCGGCATCAACGGAGGGGCGCAGGTTGCCGATGGAGACATCCAGCCGGGACTCACCATCAGCCATCCCGGTCAGGGTGGCCGGGTTGTTGGCCATTCCCGCATTACCGTTGTAGATGGCGGTCGCCACGCCGCCCATGCCGGTGGATTCGGGGCCATAGCCTTCCATCAGCATGCCGTTGGTGGCGAAGGCTGCTGGTGATAACAGGCAGGGAACAGACACAAAAGCGAACAACCGCATGGAACGGCGGCAGAAAACAGGTTTCATAAACTCTCCTCTCAGCAATGACCGGAAATTTCCAGCCATTTAAAGCAGTTATACCAGACCTGTCAGCCTTTTTCCTATCCCCCCAGTTGATATATCTCAAGTCTGCCGGATTTCATTGACCTGATACCTACTCTCAGGTTGTAGACTGGTGCTGTTATTCCATCGTGAGGCATGCCCATGCTGACCGTCAGCGAGCTGGCTGAGGCCGGCAATACCAGCGTGCATACCGTGCGCTATTACCTGCGTGAGGGGCTGATCAGTCCCAGTGCCCAGGGCGACAACCATTACCGCCTTTTTGGCATGGCGGATGTGGTGCGGCTGCGCTTTATCCGTAGTGCCAAACTGCTGGGATTCACCCTTGCTGACATCCGCCAGATTCTGGAGCATGCCGAGCTGGGGGAGTCGCCGTGTGCCGATGTGCGCAGCATTATCCAGCAGCGCATGCAGGACATCGAGGCCAGAATCCGTGAAATGCAGCAGCTGCATGCACGCATGGCGGTGGCGCTGGAAAAATGGGAAGCCATGCCCGACAGAACGCCGGATGGCAACAGTATCTGCCATCTGATCGAGTCCATGAATCAGGGAGGCTGAGGGCCTCCACTAACCGGAAACAGGAGCAAAGTCATGAAATTCAAGGTAGAGAAAATGGTATGCAGTGGTTGTGTCAGCACGGTCAAAGGCAAGCTGGAAGCCATGACCGGTGTGACACGTGCTGACGTTGACCTGGCGACCAAAACAGCCGTAGTCGAGGGTGCTGTGGATGAGCAGGCGGTGATCCGGGTGCTGACCGAGGCCGGCTACCCGACCGAGCGGGTGACATCATGAGCACCACCCGGCTTTCGGTGGCCGGCATGATGTGTGCCAGTTGTGTCAGCAGCGTGGAGGGTGCCTTGCAGGCTGTACCGGGTGTGCAGGAGGCACTGGTGAATCTGGCTGAGCGCACGGCGCTGGTGAAAGGGGAGTCGGAGCCGGCGGCACTGGTGCAGGCGGTGCGGGAGGCCGGTTACGATGCCGCCGTGATGCAGGGACGGGCGGCTGAAGCTGAAAAGGACGCCTATGAGGCGCGACAGTACCGCCGGTTGTGGTGGCAGGTCTGGGTGGCCGGGGTGCCGGGAGCCTTCCTGATGCTGGGGGACATGGTGTTCCAGGTGCTGCCGGACATGAGCGGCAACGGACGGCTGTTCTGGTTCATCGCCGGACTGGTGACGCTCGGGGTGCTGGTTTATTCCGGCGGGCATTTTTTCCGGGGTGCCTGGCAGCAGCTCAAGCACGGCAGCAGTAACATGGACACCCTGATTGTGCTTGGAACCGGGACGGCGTGGCTTTATTCCATGGCGGTGGTGCTGTTTCCGGATGCCGTACCGTCGCTGGCGCGTCATGCCTATTTTGAGGCGGCGCTGGTGATCATCGCCCTGGTGAACTTTGGACATGCACTGGAAATGCGCGCCCGGGGCCAGACTTCGGCAGCGATCAAAAGCCTGATGAAACTGCAGCCGCCGGTCGCGCATGTGGTGCGTAACGGGGTGGAAACCGACCTGCCGCTGGAGGTGGTGGGATTGCAGGAAACCCTGCGCGTGCGTTCCGGTGAAACCGTGCCGCTGGATGGCACCGTGCTGGAAGGAACGTCACATGTGGATGAGTCCATGCTCACAGGTGAGCCGGTGCCGGTTCAAAAGGCCGGTGGCGATGCCGTGACCGGGGGAACCCTGAACGGTGCCGGCAGTTTCCTGATGCAGGTCAGCCGCATTGGTGCCGATACCGTGCTGGCGCAGATCATTGAGCGTGTGCGTGAGGCACAGGCCAGCAAGCCCGCCATTGCCCGCCTGACCGATCGGGTGGCATCGGTTTTTGTCCCGGTGGTGGTCAGCATTGCCCTGCTGACCTTTCTGCTCTGGTACTGGCTGGGACCGGAGCCGAAGCTGAGTTATGCCCTGGTGACGGCCATGACGGTGCTGGTGATTGCCTGTCCGTGTGCGCTCGGGCTGGCGACACCGATTTCCATTATTGCCGGGGTGGGCAAGGCTGCGCAGCACGGCATCCTGATCCGTAATGGCGATGCGCTGCAGCAGGCGGCGGAAATTGATACCGTGGTGCTGGACAAGACCGGCACCCTCACTGCCGGTAAACCGGTGCTGCAGGGGATTCATGTGGCGGCGGGGCAGGATGAAAACCGGCTGCTGCAACTGGTGGCCAGTCTGGAGCAGGGTTCGGAGCATCCGCTGGCTCAGGCGATCCGTACCGGGGCTGGAAACCGTGAGCTGCCGGTGCTCGAGATCACGGATTTCAGCAGCATCAGCGGTCATGGTATCCGTGGCCGCTACGAAGGCCGACCCTATCAGGTGGGGAATACCCGGCTGATGCAGGAACAGGGGCTGGGGCTGGATGACTGGCAGCCGGTGCTGGCCCGGCTGGATGCCCAGGGGCAGACGCCGGTTTTTCTGGCCGATGAGGCACAGGTACTGGCGCTGTTCGGGGTTGCCGATGCCCTGAAGCCGGATGCAAAGAGCAGTATTGCCGCACTCAAGGCACAGGGGCTGACGGTGATCATGCTGACCGGAGACCGGCGCGAAGTGGCAGAGCATATCGCCGCTGATGTCGGGATTGAGACCGTGCATGCCGAGGTCCTGTCGGAACAGAAACTGGCCGTGATTGAGTCACTGCAGCAGCAGGGGCATCGGGTGGCCATGGTCGGCGATGGTGTGAATGATGCCCCGGCATTGGCACGTGCCGATGTGGGCTTTGCCATCGGAGCCGGAACGGATGTCGCCATGGCGGCAGCCGATGTCACCCTGGTCGGTGGTTCGCTGGCCGGGATTGACAAGGCGATCCGGATTTCACGGGCCACCACGCGCAATATCTGGCAGAACCTGTTCGGGGCCTTTGTGTACAACACCTTTGGCATTCCGGTGGCTGCCGGGGTGCTGTATCCGTTCACGGGCCTGCTGCTGAACCCCATGATGGCCGGTGCCGCCATGGCGCTGTCATCGGTGACGGTGGTGACCAATGCCAACCGGCTGGGACGGCTGAAGTTGTGAGATGGGGTGTGCATTTTCGCACTACCGGGGGATTGCCCAAAGGTTTTAATCCCCCGTGTTCCGTTTCCTGACGCTTGAAACCTCCGGGGCCGGAATTGGGCGGGTTTGTCGGAATGTCTGGCATGCTCCAATCGGATTGCTGCTCGCTGTGCGCCGGGACCGGCAATTGATCCTGCCGGGCATTGCTTTGTTTGCCCTGTTCCTGTTGCTCCAGCAACATGCCGGGGACTGGTTGCGGCTGCTGATCAACCCGCGTGCTGACTATCAGATGGCTTATTTTCCCCAACTTTTAACGGTCCTGGCCTTGGGGTTTCGTCCTGATTAGCGTACCCGCCGGAGCATGAGCAGTCCCGCCACGCTGAACAGCAGCATGGGCAGCACAGCTGACAGCAGCGGTGGCAGACCATAGAGCATGCCGGTACGGCTGATGATGCTGTCCAGCATCAGGTAGCTGATGCCGATCAGGATGCCGATGAAGATGCGCTGTCCGGCTCCGGCATTGCGCTGGAAGCCGAACACCAGCGGGGCGGCCAGAATCAGCATGACCAGTGTCGACAGGGGCGTGGTGAAGTGTTTCCAGTATTCCAGCTCGAAGCGTTCACTGCTGAGGGCATTTTCCCGTTGGTGACGGATGAACTCGGCCAGGGCGCGGGCATCCAGTTGCTCCGGTGTGACGGTGGCGATATTGAGAATGCGGATTGGAAGCAGGTCCGGTTCATTGAGTTGCGGGTGGCTGGACAGGCTGGCACTGGTGCCGTCAAGGCGCTGCTCCTGTACATCGATCAGTACCCACCGGGTCTGTGACTGGCTGCGGTAGGCGGAGCGGGCGCGCAGGATGCGGCTGATACCGCCGGCCTGCTCGTCCACGGTATAAATCGAAATCCCTTCCATGGCAAGGGGGGAACTGAGCTTGTCAACATGAATCAGGTTGCTGCCGTTTTTGATCCAGGCCCCGTCTTCCGACAGCACGACTTCCTGTTGCAGGCGGTTGAGCTTGAAGTTTTCCGCCCAGGTTTCCGTCCGTGGGGCGATCCATTCTCCCATGCCGAAAGCCAGCACGGCCAGCACCAGCCCGAGTTTCAGGGTGGTGCCGACAATCTGGCCGATGGAATAGCCGGCGGCACGCATGGCGGTGATCTCGCTGTTGGCCGCCAGATTACCGAGCCCCATCAGGCTGCCGATCAGCACCGCATACGGGAAGTTGGTGTACAGCGTACGCGGCAGTTTGTACAGGATGTAGAGCAGTGCCTGCCAAGTACCGTAACGGGTGTCGGCCTTGACATCGCCGAGCTCGGAAAGAAAGTCGAACAGCCCGAACAGCAGGCTCAGGGAAACCCAGGTCACGAGAATGCTGCCCAGGATGTTCTTCCACAGATAGCGTTCCAGCAGCTTCATACCGGTTTCCCGTAATACCTGCGCAGCAGCCAGAAGCCCAGCGCGATCAGGGCCAGGTGTATCCACCACATACCGAGCCACAGGGGCAGGTCGCCCTTTTCAATCATGCCACGGGCGGTCGCCAGCAGGTTGGCATAAAGCCCGTAGATCAGGATGCCCAGCGCAATCCTGCTGTAGCGTCCCTGACGCGGTGCGGTGTAGCTTAAGGGGAAGGCCAGAAAAGCCAGCACTGGTGCCGACAGCACAATGGAGAAGCGCCACTGCAGTTCAGCCAGGCTTTCCGGCGTCGGGGTGCGCAGCAGGTCCAGGGTGTCGACGGATTCGATGTCGCTGCCGCCGGTGAAACTGCGCAGCGGAATGCGGATGCCGTGCTCGCCGAAGCGGATGATGGAAAGCCCGCCCCTGACCGGATCATTTTCATAGCGGTAGCCATCCAGAATCTGCAGGAACCGTTCGGCATTGACGGAATCAATGAACAGGATTGCCGAGCGGGCCCAGATCAGGATTTCGTTTTTTCCGTCGCGCACGCGGATGAAAAAGCGTTCCATGGTGGTCTGGGTCGGGTCAATGTGTTCAGCCAGAATGGTATAGCTGTTGTTGTTTCTGCCGGCGCTGACAAATTCGCCTGCCGGGATGCCGGCGGCTTCAGGGCGCTGCTGGACTTCCCTTCTAAGCTCCTGATTGTGGATTTCCAGACGTGGTGCCGCATAAAGCACCATGACACCCAGTACCAGGCTCAGGGGGATGACCAGTGTGAAGATGGCGCGGTAGAAATGCCGGGGGGCGACACCGGAGGCACGCAGGGCGGTCATTTCCGAGTCACGGTACAGGCGGCTGAAGGCCAGCATCATGCCGATCAGCAGCGCCACCGGCACCAGACGGATCAGGTTCTTGATGGAGCCGAACAGCAGCAGGCTGCCCAGCAGGTCGACCGGAAGGTTGCCGCTGCTGGCACTGGCCAGCAGGCGCACGAAGGTGTTGCCGACCACAATCAGCGCCAGTACCAGCAGGGTGGCACCGAAGCTTAAAAAAACTTCTTTTGTCAGGTAACGATTGAGTATCATCTAGGCATGGACAAACTTTCGGTTATCATTGTAATGCGTCGGGTGCAGGCTGTCTGCCCGTCAAGGTATGCCCTTGGTTTGGGCATAAAAGGTGCTTTCATTATTACCAATGATTGCATATAGTCAATGGCTATTTGAAGGGATGGTGTTGGTATGCCTCTCTTCGGGGCTTGAATCGTAATCAAATAATGCATACGCATGGCATAAGTTCCGTTTTTCTTGCGCGTATTGCTTTGGTTTTTGTGTGGAGACCAGGCATGAACTGTCTTTCTGGCAAAAAAATTCTGTTTGTTTCTTGTTGGAGCCGCGCGCTGGTGCTGGCTGGCTCCCTGTTCACCGCTTCCGTGGTACTGGCTGAAAACCTGCCTTCCATGCAGGAGGCCCAGGCCCAGCTCCGGGTCTGGCAGCAGGAGGTCAGTCGTTACAGCCGCTCCGGGGATGTGGCGGGTCTGGCCGAAGCCCAGGGGCAGGTGCGTGACTGGCAGGGTATCGTCAATCAGCTGGAGGCCAGGGCCAGGCAGGCCGAGGCCGAAGCCAAGGCCCGTGAATATGCGGCCAAAGCGGATGAGCTGGCCAGACAGTGGAACATCAGCCCGCCAGCGGGCCTGTCATCCGAGCAGCGGGTCCAGTTCATCACCCGGCGCGCCATCCAGCTGGAGGAGCAGGCCAAGAGCGAAAAGGAGCGCCAGCAGCAGCAGCAGCTGGCTGGACAGTTGCAGGCGGCCATTACCAGCGGGGATTACAACCGTGCCAAGGCCTTTGTGGATCAGGGGGCCAAGGCCACACCGGAAATGCTGCAGCTGGCACTGGACAGCGGTTATACCGGTATCGGCTACCTGATCATCAAGAATACCGACGGGCTGGACCCGGTGGCGGTTGACAAGGCCCTGGGCAAGGCCCTGATCAAGGCGGCCCAGATCGGGGATGCAACCCGGGTGGACAATCTGATCACCAAGCTGGGTGCTGATCCGAATTTCCAGGAGGGAGCCGTATCCCCGATGTCGGTGGCTGCAAGCCGGGACGACATGCAGATGGTGGGTATTCTGCTGTCCAAGGGTGCGCGCCGTGACCCGGCGGCCCTGAACGAAATGATGTTCAAGGGTGTGGTGCAGGGCAATACCGACAAAGTACGCAACCTGATCCAGATGGGCGCGAACCCGAATTACGGCATGGAAGGGGCTTCCGCTCTCGGCAAGGCCCTGGAGCGGGGCGATTACGGCATGGTGGGCATCCTGAGTGCCGGGGGCGCTGCTGCCGATCCGGGAGTGCTGGGGCGGGCGCTGTTTCAGGCCGTGCAGGAGGGCAATGCCGACAAGGTACAGGCCCTGCTCAAGCTGGGAGCCGATGTCAACTTCACCCTGAACGGCATGACGCCACTGACCCAGGCCCTGACCGCCAACAATGCGGGTGTGGCCAATGCCCTGATCCAGGCCGGGGCCAGGGAGCCCACCCTGCGTTTTGCCAAGCAGCTGTTTGATGCCGCACTGAGCGGCGACATGGCACTGGTTTCGGTACTGGGCCGGCTCAGCAATTATGTGAACTACCAGAACGGGGCGGGCGAGTCGCCCCTGCATGCCGCTGCTTCCCGTGGTCAGCTGCAGGTGATGGAGGTGCTGCTGCGTGCCGGTGCCGATCCGAATCTGCGCACGGTCAAACAGTGGACCCCGGTACACCATGCGGCCCGTTTCGGCCACAAACTGGCCCTGATCAACCTGCTCAAGG
>JAGRJD010000036.1 GCA_020442915.1 Thiothrix sp.
ACAGACAATACCAGCCCGCAAAAAATGGCCCTTTGCGCGGGCTTTTGTGGACAGATGGGCAAAGGCAACAAGCAAAGAAAACGTCCACAAACCGTGTCCAGCGTTTTGCATTTCAGCCGCTCAGTAAAATGCAGGCTCCACCCATCATCAACGGAGCCTTCCATGCCTCACGCTGTCTGTACCGGGAAAAAAACCGGTTGTGTCCTGCTGGGTCTCTCGTGCACTGAAGACAATCGCACCGTCGCCCTGATCCTGTTCATGGGGGTGCCGTGCCTTGTGGTTGCCTGAACGGTTGAACCCCTGCCGGGGTGAGTCACTGGATACGCCCATCGTGCGTTACTGGGCAAAGTTCAACGCTTTCCTGCTGCGCGGCGTTGCATGCGTCTGTTGCTCATTCTACCGGGGCCTGTCGCTGGGCGTGGTCCTTGGCTTTCTCATGAGGCTGTAGCATGCCGCCCAATATCCCGAACGCACCCAAAGCCGCTGACCCGCTCGACAAACTGATCCGCGATTACCTGACCACGGGCGAAGGGCTGCATCTGGACGCCTACGAGGTCGTACTACGCTGGTACACCTACCTCAACGCGATGGCCAACAGCATGGGCAATCAGCTCAGACCGGTACCTGCCATTGGTATTGACGCCGTGGAACTGGCGTTTGAAACCCCGCTGGCCGGGTTCCAGGGTAACCTGTTCTGGCAACAGTTCGGGGCTGCAATCCTGCCCATGGTGCAGCGTGACATCGTGACCCAGCACCTGATGACCCGCTACGGGAAAGACCAGCAGGACATGGTGTACGCCCTCAACGTGGCCAGCAATTACGGATTTATCGGTCTGGTCGTGTCGCTGGTGCAGCGTGACGGGCTGAAAAGCTGGAAAGCGTTTGAGCACCAGTTTCGCCAGCTGATGCAGGGCGTAGCACAGGAGTACCTGAATAATGGTTGATGTCACGATTAAGAATCCGGGATTCACCGAATACTACGAATGCGAGAACGAGCGTCGCACGCAATCATGGGCCTCTGCCGGACTGCTGGCAGTGGCAGGCGCATTACAGATTGCCCTGTACCATGACGTGTATGCAGAAGTAGTTAAATCGCGCAATGACATCAATCGAAAAATCTACCAGTGCGCACTGAAGGAACATGAGCACTGGCGCGACCATATTTACCCGCACACGCTGGAAGCCTTTGCCTATGCTGAAAACCTGCCTGAAATTGTGCCGGAGTATGCTGACCCGCTGACCGGCACGAATACCCGCCACATCCTGACCGGTGCGACCGCCTACGCTACCCGGCTGGATGACGCCTGTGATGACTGCACGGATGGTTGCAATACCGCATTACAGGCGGAATACGCACTCGCCCTGACCGGTGCCGCTACACAGTTGATGCGCAACGAGGAACAACGTGCCGCCGCCCGACGGGAGCTGAAATTACAGGGCATGGGGCTGGCCGGGAGCAACGCAAGCAAGAATCTGGGGGCCGCCGGACGCCAGTCCATGGGCGTGGCCCTCAATATCACCAATACCCTGGTAGCCATGTCGGCCAGTGGCATGAACTCGGGGCTGGCCACCTTCGGGCGCGGTCTGACCGGGCTGGCCACCGCACTGGACGGAGCCTGATCCATGGCCTGCTCATCCTCATCATCCATTCCGCTTGGGCCATGGACCATCGGGATTGAAACCCTGTCCACCGCGCTGAGCCTGTTCGCCGCCTTCTACTTTTTCGACAAGTGGAAGGAAGACACCGAGAACCTGCAAAAACTGGCAGAGGACTACACCAGGATCGGTGAAGAGTATTGCCAGAAGGCGGACGATTTCCGCGCCAATGAAGTCAGGCTGCTGAAATATGCCAAGGACTATCCCGATACTGCACCCGACCAGCATTATGCCCGTGGGGCCTGTGTTGCCATTGCCGCTGAAGCACAGGCCACCCTGCAACGTGCCTGCAACGCCATGCCCGCCGATGCCGTAGGGACACGCTGCCAGATCAGGCAGGAAGTTGCCCGCCAGATGATCCGGGCAGGAGTCGCAGCAACCGCTGATGCCACTATCCGCCAGCGCCTGCTGGATGACCGCTACAAAACTGCGAAAGCCAAAGCCATGACCGACGTACTGGGCCAGCTGCCCAATATCGCAACCGCCTTTCAGCTCGTGGCCGAAACCGTCAGCAACTCCATGATGGCCAACGCGGAAGCCTTTGGCGGATTCGCTTACGGGGCCGCACGCGGGGCCGGAACCCTGTGGAACCGCTACAACCAGCCAGCCAGCACCCAGTACGCGCCCGCACT
>JAGRJD010000001.1 GCA_020442915.1 Thiothrix sp.
TTACTGCTTCAGTGGTTACTGCTTCTACCACCACAGCTGACGGTAACTGCTCCACTGGCAAAGCAGTATCCCCCGCTTCTGCGGCAGCCTGCCGGTGGTGCCCGCCACTCCGTTCAGGCCGGGAAGAACGATCACGCCGTCCCTGCCGCCGGGAGCGATGACGGGCACTGCGGCCACTCACATTGCCGGAAGCCGCTTCCAGCATGGCCTCGGAAGGCTGCCCCTCATCTGCCGCGGTTTCCATGCCCTCAGCGTCATCGGTGACTGCGGCAGTGACACCATCATCCGCATCCTTTGCCCCGGAACGATGATAATCTGCCACACCGGCAGCCTCACCCGTCACGCCAGCAACTGTCGGAGCCGGTGTAACGCCGGCCTGCTGTTGCGCAGCGGATGATACCTCCTCATTCCCTCCTTGCGGGCTGCTGTCCCGGCCTGCCGATCTGGCGGCTGCATGGCGCTGGGAGCGACGCGGACCAATGTCAATCACAACCGGCTCCAGTCCGGCTTCATCGGGGCGGGACTCACGCTGGCGCGCTGCACGGCGTTCCCGACCCACTTCCGGCTGCTGCCCATCACCGCCAGCAGTGGCCCCAGTACCATCATTTTTAGGTTCAGGAACTGCGGGCGACTCTTCATGATAACGGCCACGATTGCGGCTGCGGGCACTGCGGGTTCTGCTCCGCCCGCTATCCCGGTTACGGCGGCCCTGCGTCGCATCCGGAGCCGGCAGCTCGATTTCCAGCGGTCCGGTGTCGGCTGTCTCCATGTCCTCCACCCCCGGATTGTCGGCCACAGCCGCTTCCTGCTGGGTGGCTTCATCGCGGCTGCGCCCCCGCCGCCGCCGTCCCCGCCGACTGTCATCCTGGGCAGCGGCACGCGGATTGTGGCCTTCGCCCGCAGACGCATCCGGCCCGGATTGTTGTACAACCGATTCCACCACCGCATCTGCAGCAGTCGTCGCACGGGTCCCGGCTTCATCCGGCACGGTGGCCAGCGCGGCTTCATCGTCCTGGCGACGCCCGGCACGCTGCTGACGCCCGGCATTGCGGTCACGGCGGCTGCCGCGCCCCTGCCGCTCCTGCTGCAGTTCAGCACCGCCAGCGGTATCGGCTTCCTGATCATCCCGTACCGCCTGCGTATCGCGGGCGCTGCTGCGTTCGGAGCGGCTGCTCCCGCGTCCGTTGCGCTCATTGCGGCTGTTGCGCTCGCGACCGCCCCGTTCTCGCTGGGCGGAACGGCGTTTTCCGCTTCCGGCTTCGGTCTGCGCTTCAGCTTCGGCAGCCTTGCGGGCCGCCACAGACTCACGCACGGCATTGACCGGTTCATCCACCCGTGCATTCAGGCCGAACAAGCTGTTCAGAATACGCCGGATCAGGCCGGGATTCTTTTCCATGTCCAGCGCTTCGGCTTCCAGTTCCAGCGTCTCATCCTCCTCGATACCTGCCGCAGACTTGCGCGGAAGATTCGGGGCAGGCTGGCTCGGAACCACATTGCCGACAATCGGTGCCACCGGTGTGACATGGACCTTCTTCTCCTCCACCTGCTCCTGCTCAGGTCTGGGCGCATCCGCAATGTGCTGGTGGCTGGGGCCGTAACCTTCCATTTCATCGGTGCGCACCCGGATGATCTCGAAATGCGGGGTATCCATATGCGGATTGGGAATCACGGTGATCTGGATATTGCGCCGGCGCTGGACATCGGCAAGCACATCCCGCTTCTCGTTCAGAAGGTAGGTCGCCACCGGCACCGGCAACTGGGTGATCACCCGCCCGGTCATCTCCTTCATGGCCTCCTCCTCCATCAGGCGCAGGATCGACAGGGCCAGTGAATCCGTATTGCGGATGGTCCCCTGCCCCTCGCAGCGCGGGCACATGATCTGGCTGGATTCGCCCAGTGAAGGCCGCAGACGCTGGCGTGACATTTCCAGCAGGCCAAAGCGTGAAATGCGTCCGACCTGGACCCGGGCCCGATCCACCTTGAGGGCATCCTTGAGCCGGCGCTCCACCTCGCGCTGGTGCTTGTTGGGCAGCATGTCGATGAAGTCGATCACGATCAGGCCACCCAGGTCACGCAGGCGCAGCTGGCGGGCAATCTCGTCCGCCGCCTCCAGGTTGGTATTGAGGGCGGTTTCCTCAATTCCCTGCCCCTTGGTGGAGCGGGCCGAGTTGATGTCGATCGAAATCATGGCCTCGGTATGGTCGATCACGATCGCTCCGCCTGAAGGCAGGGTCACGGTACGCTGGTAAGCGGTTTCAATCTGGTGTTCGACCTGATAACGGCTGAACAGCGGCGTGCTGTCCTTGTACTGCTTCAGGCGCCGGATATTGTGCGGCATCACCGCCATCATGAAATCATGGGCCTGGCTGTAGACCCTGGGATCGTCAATCACGATCTCGCCGATGTCACGCCGGAAATAGTCGCGCAGGGCGCGGATGATGACATTGCTTTCCTGATACAGCAGTACCGGGGCCTTGTGCTGCCCGGAAGCCGACTGGATCGCATTCCACAGGGTCATGAGGTAATCCAGGTCCCAGGACAGCTCCTCCAGTTCGCGGTCCACACCCGCCGTCCGGACAATGGCCCCCATACCGTCCGGGATGGCCAGATCAGAGAGGATGCGCTTGATTTCCTGCCGGTCCTCGCCTTCAATGCGGCGTGAAACCCCGCCGGCCCGTGGATTGTTGGGCATCAGCACCAAATAGCGTCCGGCCAGACTGATGTAGGTCGTCAGGGCCGCGCCCTTGTTGCCGCGCTCCTCCTTGTCCACCTGCACCAGAATTTCCTGCCCCTCGCGCACCACATCCTTGACGGTGGCACGGTTGCCGGAGCCGGTTCTGGCATCCGGGTGATAGCACTCCCGGGCAATTTCACGAAACGACAGAAACCCGTGCCGCTGGGCGCCATAATTGACGAACACGGCATCCAGACTCGGCTCTATACGGGTAATGACGCCCTTGTAGATGTTTGCTTTTTTCTGGGCCCGAAATGGATGCTCAATATCCAGATCGTACAAACGCTGCCCGTCCACCATGGCGACGCGGATTTCCTCTGCCTGCGTCGCATTAATCAGTATTCTCTTCATGTACCACACCTAAAAAAGTGCAGCACCCACTTGATCCGTCTGTTTCAGGAAGTACACACAGGCCCACCTGATCCGTTTTCAGGCCGGGATAAACCGCTCTACTCGAAAAAACCGGGAACCGTTATTTTTCATCGCAAGTCTGATGGATATCCAAAAAAGCTGAAAATTGATCATTTTACAGTGGCGGTTACTTCTTCATTGCTCCGTCTTGTCGGCAGTCCCGGGCAAACACATTCCCGAATGCAGTCAGGCAACCAGCCGGTTGGACGGCATGCATTCCCCATCGGGTGAACTGCTCCAAAATAACATGCAGAATCCTGTCTGCACGGGATAATTCTTTTTTCTTTCTGAAAAACAGGTTAAAACTCAGCAGGTAGCTGCTATCACATTATCTGGCCACGCTTGTTGCAGCCAGGACACAGACAGGCGCGTTCAAGTGGTTCTTTTAGACACCTGCCCCGTTAAAATTCCTGCCGGAAAAGGTCATGGAATTTCATTGAATCATGCATTCCCGAGTCCTATCATGGGCTTCTGAGCAGCCATGCCGGTACTGACCGACGCCATCTGTCAGAAATACCATCCGTCTGACTCAGCGGTCGGACAGATGTTACCATCCGTCAACAACCCACGTCGAAATATAGCAACTTGCCTGATCGCATTCAATCTCATTCAGGATAATTCAGGCAGTTTGTTGAACCAAAGGCTTTTATATGTCAGTTTCTTACCACACGGTTGCCGAGCACGAGGCGGGTCAGCGCATTGACAACTTCCTGTTCCGCCAGTTTCGCAAGGTGCCCAAAAGTGTGATTTACCGGGTATTGCGCAAGGGAGAAGTCCGAATCGACAGGAAAAGGGTCGGGCCGGAACACCGCCTGCTGACCGGCGAAAGTATCCGGATCCCCCCCCTGGCACGGGAAACCGGTGCCGAAAATGCTGCCGGCCCGGTGGAAACGCTATCCGCCAGCCTGCGGACCCGACTGGAACAGGCCATCCTGCTGGAAGATGAACAGCTGATCGTGCTCAACAAGCCGGCAGGTCTGCCGGTACATGGTGGCAGTGGCATCAGCACCGGCCTGATTGAGGCCTTCCGGCAGCTGCGCCCCAACCTGCCGTTTGTGGAACTGGCCCACCGGCTGGACCGGGATACCAGCGGCCTGATCCTGCTGGCCAAATCACGCCCGGCACTGACGGAACTGCATCGCCTGCTGCGCGAGGGCGGCATGAACAAGCACTACCTGGCCCTGAGCGCCGGCCAGTGGCAGGGGGAAGCAAGGCAGATCAGCCTGGACCTCAAACGGGTGGGCAACCAGGCGCGCAAGGTGCAGGTGGCCGATGCCACCGAGGATGGCAGGACCGCAGAAAGCATCTTCACCCCCCTGCAACGCGGACCGGACTGCACCCTGCTGGATGTGCAGATACTGACCGGACGCATGCACCAGATCCGGGTCCAGTTGGCCCATCTGGGGCATCCGGTGCTGGGTGACGAGCGCTACGGCGATTTCGGCCTCAACCGCGTGTGGCGCAGACAGGGCCTTAAACGCCTGTTCCTGCATGCTGCCAGTCTGGTATTCATGTTTGAACCCACCGGCCAGCGTTACCGGCTGGAAGCGCCCCTGCCCCCGGAACTGGAGCGGGTGCTGCAGCCACTGAAATCCGCCACCCGCGGGCGGCAGGAATGAAACACCCCCCTGCGACCCGAAAGGCCGGCCTGCAGTGGACATGGCTTGCCGTCAGTCACGGCAGGCATGACAGAAACCGTCTCATGGCGCACAATCCGCTGGCCTGTCCTGAAAGCACAGGCAAACCGACCGACTGGTTACACAGGCAAAGGCAAAGGCAAAGGCATGAATGAGGAATCAAAAGCCATCGAGGCGCTCAAGGAAATCGCCCTCGAAGGCATCAGGGAACAGCGGCGGGCTCGGCGCTGGGGCATTTTTTTCAAGCTGATGCTGGCAGCCTATCTGCTGTTCAGCCTGATCATGGTGTCCGGGCTGCTGAACCGGTCCGGCCTCGACAGCACCGGCAGCAGCTCCAGTACTCATACCGCCGTGATCGACATCAACGGCGTGATCATGGAGGGTGCGCCGGCCAGTGCAGACCTGCTGGTACCCAGCCTGCGGCGTGCCTTCGCGGACAAACATACCAAGGGCATCATCCTGCGCATCAACAGCCCCGGCGGCAGCCCGGTACAGGCCGGCTACGTCAATGATGAAATCCGGCGGCTGAAAAAGGAACACAGCGATATTCCGGTGTATGCCGTGGTCGCCGACCTGTGTGCCTCGGGCGGGTATTACATCGCCGTTGCCGCCGACAGGATCTATGCCGACAAAGCCAGTATTGTCGGCTCCATCGGGGTGCGCATGGACAACTTCGGTTTTGTCGGGGCGCTGCAGAAACTGGGAGTGGAGCGGCGGCTCTACACTGCCGGAACCAACAAGGGCATGCTGGACCCGTTCCTGCCCGAAAATCCGGAGCAGGTCGACCATGTCAGACACATGCTGGAAGTCACCCACCAGCAATTCATCCAGGTGGTGCGTGAAGGACGCGGGGATCGGCTGAAGGAAACCCCGGACATGTTCAGCGGTCTGTTCTGGACCGGAGAAACGGCTGTCAGCCTCGGGCTGGTCGATGGTCTGGGCAGTGCCGGCTATGTGGCCCGTGAACTGATCGGGGAGGAAAACCTGGTCAACTTCACCACGGAGAAGGATTTCTGGCAGCGCCTCAGCGACCGGATCGGCACCCGGGTCCAGAGCCTGATGCTGCAGCAATCCGACCCCCGGCCCCTGCTGTTCTGATTTTACAGCTGCGCAGTCGGGGCTGTCCCGGATACAGCCCCGGCCTCAGTCCGTCGGCTCCCAGCGCGACAGGTCCACCCCCTCCCGGAAGACCCAGTCGGTACCCGGTGGGGTGGCGGCATGCTGATCCAGCAGCGCCCGGAAAGCAGTCCGGGGAATGGTTTCCACCCCCAGACTCCTCAGGTGCGAATTGGGCAGCTGGCAATCGATCAGCACAAAGCCCCAGTGCTGCAGGTGCCAGGCCAGCGCCACAAATGCGGTTTTGGAACTGTCCACCGCCTGGCTGAACATGGACTCACCACAGAATACCCCGCCCACGGCCAGCCCATAGAGGCCACCGACCAGCACGTCCGCACCATCATAGACCTCGACCGAGTGTGCCACCCCTGCAGCATGCAGTTGCTGATAGGCCGCCTGCATGGCCGGCGTGATCCAGGTACCCGGACCGCCACTGCGCGGGGCGGCACAGGCATGCACCACACCGGAAAAATTGCGGTCAAAGCAGACCCGGTAGCCGCGGTTGCGCATCGACTTGCGCAGGCTGCGGCTGATACGCAATCGGCCCGGATACAATACGGCACGCGGGTCGGGACTCCACCAGTAAATGGGGTCACGCACATCGAACCAGGGAAAAATTCCGCTGCGATAGGCCCTCAGCAGGCGCGGAACACTTAAATCCCCCCCCACGGCCAGCAGGCCATTGGGTGCATCCCAGGCCTGCTCCAGCGGGGGGAAATCCTGATCCGGTTGTGCCGGATCAAACATGAACAGGCTCAGTGAATCCGGCATGGAATAACGCCCTACCCGCCCTGCTGTTCCAGGGCATCCAGATAGCGCTCGGCATCCAGGGCCGCCATGCATCCGGTTCCGGCGGAGGTGACCGCCTGACGGTAGACATGGTCCATGACATCGCCAGCCGCGAATACACCTGCGACACTGGTGCGGGTGGCATCCCCGTCCAGCCCGCTCTGCACCCGGATATACCCGCCCTGCATGTCCAGCTGGCCCTCGAAAATGGCGGTGTTGGGCGTATGGCCGATGGCGATAAAAACCCCCATCAGTTCAATATCCCGGGTTTCCCCGGTATCGACCTGCCTCACCCGCATACCAGTCACGCCACTGGTGTCCCCCAGGACCTCATCCAGGGTGTGATTCCACAGGATGGTGACATTGCCGGTCTTTTCACGTTCAAACAGCCGCTCCTGCATGATTTTTTCTGCACGCAGGCTGTCACGGCGATGCACCAGAATAACCCTGGAGGCGATATTGGACAGGTACAGGGCCTCCTCGACGGCCGTGTTGCCCCCCCCGATCACCGCCACAGTCTGGTTACGGTAGAAAAAACCGTCACAGGTGGCACAGGCGGACACCCCCCGGCCATTGAAAGCCTGTTCGGATGGCAGCCCCAGATAACGCGCCGACGCACCGGTAGCAATGATCAGGGCATCGCAGGTATACTCGGCCCGCTCTCCCTTGAGCCAGAGGGGCCGGCGGCTGAAATCCACCCCGGTGATCTGGTCGGATACCATTTCCGTTTCAAAGCGCTCTGCATGCTTCTGCATGCGCTCCATCAGCGCCGGCCCGAGGACGCCGTCATTGTCACCCGGCCAGTTGTCAACCTCGGTGGTCGTGGTGAGCTGCCCGCCCGGCTGCAGGCCACTGACCAGCACCGGCTTGAGATTGGCCCGGGCAGCATAGACGGCGGCGGTATAACCCGCCGGGCCGGAACCCAGGATCAGTAACCTGCAATGCTTCTGGTTCATGTATAATTCTCCGTTATCACAAGGCGGTATGATGCCAGCCATTGAAAACCGTGTCATCCTGACCGGAGTGGAGACCGGACAATACAGTAATAATCGGGATCGTGCCTGTTGAACAGGCTGCCATCCGTTTTATAATCAGGCAGACTTCATGGAAACCCAGCCCTCGGGTTTCCAACGTTGTGGCAACTTCGAAAGGAAACAAGACTTGGCAACTACGGACATTAAGTTGAACCAGCGTAAACGCGCCAGCCTGCAACAGGCGACTTTCATCCTGTCCCTCGGGATTGCAATCGTTTTCATGCTTGCGCTCCTGACCTTCAACCCCGATGATCCGGGCTGGTTCCATCCCAACAGCAGCCACCAGGGTCCCTGCGCCAACATGGCCGGTTGCAAGGGGGCCTGGGTTGCCGACCTGCTGTATGGCCTGCTGGGCTATTTCGCGCTGGCCATTCCGGTCATTTTCGTGCTGCTGGGACTGACCGCGTTCCGCAACCCGGCCCGGAACCCGCCTGCAGCTGCCATGGGCGGTATCAATACCCTCATCACCATGGCCGGTGCCCTGCTCACCCTGCTGGCCGGCAGCGGACTGGCTCACATGCTGTTTGTGCCCTACCCCCAGGGTATCGGGGGCGGCGTGATCGGTGCCATGGTGGCCCTCCTGTTTACCGGCACGGTACTGGGATTTTATGGCAGCCTGATCGTGCTGCTGTCCCTGTTTCTGGGCGGAATCACCCTGGTGGCCGACATTTCCTGGGTCGACCTGACCGAAAAAACCGGCGACCTGATCCTGAGGCTGGTGGACAAGCTTGCCCGCAGCGATGCCCGCAAGGGCACGTCCCCGCCCGGCCTGAGCCTGAACCGCGACCTGCTGGGTTACAGCCGCAAGTCCGTGAGCAGGATTACCGAACTGCTGCAGAAGGCCCGCGATCTGGCCGCCAACTCCCCCCTCAGTCGCCGTGGTGTCAGCCTTGGGGATGATGATCTCTACCGCCAGCGTGACCCGCTGTTTGAAACGGTGCGCCTTCCTCCCGAAGCCCGCCATCCGGAGCCGGCCCAGCCGGATGAACCGGCCCCGCACAGGGCACAGGCATCCCCCGCCGCTGTCACCGTCAGCGAAGCAGCACCCGCCCCTGCCAGAAACCGTCAGCCCCTGCCGCGTGCGCGTGCCACCAGCAGCCTGGTGGAGGACTTCATCCTGGACGAAAAACCGGGGAACGGCAACCATGCCGGCATGTTCATCCTGCCACGCCTGTCGCTGCTCAACCCGCCCCCGCCCCCGCGTGAGCGCGTGACCCAGACCAAGGCCGCGCTGGACCAGCTCTCAAGCACCCTGATCGAATCCCTGGGCCACTACGGCATCAAGGGGGCAGAGGTGGTGGCCCGCGACCCCGGCCCGGTCATTACCCGTTTTGAACTGCAGCTGCCGGATGGCACCAAAGCCAGCAAGGTTTCGGGGCTGGCCAATGACCTCGCACGCAACATGTGTGTTTCCAGCGTGCGGGTGGTGGAAGTCATCCCCGGTCGTCCCACCATCGGGATTGAAATCCCGAACGAAAAACGGGATGTGGTCACCATCAGTGAAATGCTGGAATCCCAGGTCTTCAAAAAATCCCACTCTCCGCTCACACTGGCCCTGGGCAAGGACATTCAGGGTAATCCGGTGGTGGCGGATCTGGCACGCATGCCGCATCTGCTGGTGGCCGGCACCACCGGTTCCGGCAAGTCGGTCGCAGTCAATGCCATGCTGCTGAGCCTGCTGTACAAGGCCACGCCGGAAGAAGTGCGCATGATCCTGATTGATCCCAAGATGCTGGAACTGAGCAGCTACGAGCACATTCCGCACCTGCTGTCACCCGTGGTGACGGACATGAAGGAAGCTGCCAGTGCCCTGCGCTGGTGTGTGGCGGAAATGGAACGCCGCTACCTGCTGATGTCCAAACTCAAGGTACGCAATGTCGCCGGCTTCAACCTGAAAATTCAGGATGCCCAGGATCGGGGTGAGGAAATTCCGGATCCGCTGTTCGACCCCTCCACGTCCGTGGACATGCAGCCCAAAGCGCTGGAGCCGATGCCCTACATCGTGATCGTGATTGACGAGTTTGCCGACATGATGATGATTGTGGGCAAAAAGGTGGAAGAACTGATCGCCCGTCTGGCCCAGAAGGCACGGGCAGCCGGCATTCACCTGATCCTTGCCACCCAGCGCCCGTCGGTCGATGTCATCACCGGCCTGATCAAGGCCAACATTCCGACCCGGATCGCCTTCCAGGTGTCCACCCGGATCGACTCGCGCACCATCCTGGATCAGGGGGGAGCCGAACAGCTGCTGGGTTACGGCGACATGCTCTACCTGCCGCCCGGCACGTCCATGCCCCAGCGTGTGCATGGGGCGCTGGTCACGGATCAGGAGGTCGAGGATGTTGCTACCTACCTGAAACAGCAGCGGGAACCAGAATACATCGAGGCTGTCCTAGCAGATACGGAAGGAGCATCCGATGCCGCCATTCCCGGCCTGGAGCCGCTGGACGGTGGTGAGGAAGCAGACCCGCTTTATGATGAGGCGGTTTATGTGGTCACTGAATCACGCCGGGCCTCCATTTCCTATCTGCAGCGTCGCCTGAAAGTGGGTTACAATCGCGCCGCCCGCATGATTGAAGACATGGAAATTGCCGGCGTAGTCAGTCCGGTCCAGGCCAACGGGACACGGGACGTGCTGGCTGCTCCACCGGTAGCTGATTGATACAACAAGGATTTTAGAACATGAAAAAAATACTGACAGGTTTGATCCTGGCGCTGGGACTGGTTCAGGTGGCTGCGGCAGAAACAGCACGTGACCGGCTCAACGCGTTTTTCACCAATGTGAACACCATGCAGTCTTCCTTTATCCAGGAAGTGTTCGATGAGCAGGGGAACCTCAAGCAGAGCTCGCGCGGTACCGTCTTTCTGGTCCGTCCGGGCCGGTTCCGCTGGGAATATGCCCAGCCGGAGGCCCATAAAATCATCTCCGACGGCAAAGATGTCTATGTGTATGATGTGGAGCTGGAGCAGGTGACCATCAAACCCATGCGCCAGTCCCTGTCTTCCGCTCCGGTTGCCATGCTGCTGAACAAGCAGCCGGTTGACAGTCAGTTCCAGGTCCAGGCGATGCAGACCGAGGACAGCAGCCTGAGCTGGTTCCATCTGGTCCCCCACCGGCGTGACTCCGACTTCACCAGCATGGACCTCGGCATCAGTGAGCGCGGTATCCAGGAAATGGTATTGAACGACAAGTTCGGACAACAGACCTACGTCCACTTCCACGGCATGCAGCTGGATGTCAACATCGACCCCAACCGTTTCCGGTTCACTCCTCCCCAGGGTGTGGATGTAATCGGCAGACCCTCCTGAAAACGGCCTTGCCCTGCCACATCCTGCCAACCCGGCACCTGTGCCCGCCGCCCCCTCAGGGGTGGGTGGGCCGGTCGCACCCTGCCGGCGTTCACGCTCCGACGCCGACCCTTTCACCTTCCTGAACCCCGCCACCAGACCGGGACCACCATGGCAGACCTGTTCGCAACCACCCCCACACCACCACTGGCAGAAGCGTTGCGTCCACGCACCCTGGACGAAGTGATCGGGCAGTCACACCTGCTGGGTGAAGGCCGGCCCCTGCGTCTGGCCTTTCAGTCCGGCACCCCCCACTCCATGATTTTATGGGGGCCGCCGGGGGTAGGTAAAACCACGCTGGCACGGTTGACGGCAACGGCGTTTGATTGTGAATTCATTGCCCTGTCAGCAGTATTTTCCGGCGTCCGGGATATCCGCGCCGCCATGGAGCAGGCACAGCACAGCCTGAGCCAGGGGCGACAGACCATCCTGTTCGTGGACGAGATCCACCGCTTCAACAAATCCCAGCAGGATGCCCTACTGCCCTATGCGGAAAGCGGGCTGGTCACCTTCATCGGGGCCACGACCGAAAACCCCTCCTTTGAAGTCAATGCCGCCTTGCTGTCACGGGCTCAGGTTTATGTGCTGAAACCCCTGACAGAAGCTGAGCTTGAGCAACTGCTGGAGCGGGTCCAAACACAGTTACCGGACGGATTCACACTGGATCAGGACGCAGTGCCTACCCTGACCGGTCATGCCGACGGCGATGCCAGGCGCCTGCTGAACCTGCTGGAGCAGTGCCGAACGGCGGCCCGGTCAGCCGGTGTGACCCGGATCGACAACGATTTTCTCCGGAATGCCCTGACCCTGAATACCCGGCGCTTTGACAAGGGGGGAGACAATTTCTATGACCAGATTTCCGCCCTGCACAAATCCGTGCGTGGCTCCAGCCCGGATGCCGCCCTGTACTGGTTGTGCCGGATGCTGGATGGTGGTGCCGACCCCCGCTATCTGGCACGCCGCATCATACGCATGGCCTGGGAAGACATCGGACTGGCCGACCCCAGGGCCCTGCAGATCGCCAATGATGCCGCAGGCACCTATGAACGGCTGGGCAGCCCTGAAGGCGAGCTGGCACTCGGACAGGCCGTTATCTATCTGGCCGTTGCCGCCAAAAGCAATGCCGGCTACAACGCCTACAATCAGGCGCGTGCCTGCATCAAGCAGGACAAGAGCCGCGAGGTGCCCGTACACCTCAGAAATGCCCCGACCCGGCTGATGAAGGAACAGGGATATGGCCACGCCTACCGCTATGCGCATGATGAACCCCATGCCTACGCAGCCGGTGAAACCTACCTGCCTGACGGTATGGCCGAGCCCGGCTGGTATCAGCCCGTGCCCCGAGGTCTGGAAATCAAGATCGGTGAAAAAATGGCCTTTCTGCGCCAGCTGGATGCCACCGCCACCGTACCGGATAAACACGGGGACAGCAGCGGCAGCCACAAGGGCAAGGCCTGCAAATAGCTGCCCAAACCCGTCAGGCACCCGTGGCAAAGCCCTCCCGCTTATCACGCCGCCGGTAGCTGTCATAATAGGCCTGTCCGGCCAGCGCATCACTTTTCCGGACCTTGGTGCGCAGGATTCCCGCCAGATGGCCACCGGCACGCTCAATCTGCTGCACGGCAGCAAGCAGCTGGTGGCTGCGGCGGCTGCCCGGACCCAACGCCAGCACGGTGGCATCTGTCATCGCCGCCAGTACCAGCGGGTCGGCAAAACCCTTGAGTGGCGGCGCATCAATGATAATGTAGTGATAACGTTTGGCAGCAATCTGCATCAGGGCCTGCATGTGCTTTGAGGACAGCAGCGCCACCGGATCACGCATGGCACTGCCGGCGGTCAGGATATGCAGGTTGTTGTCCGGTCCGACCGCATGAATGTTCGGCACATTGCTGGAATTGTCCAGATAATCACTCAGACCGACACGATTTTCCAGCTCCAGCCTGCGATGCAGGGAAGGACGGCGCATATCGGCATCAACCAGCAATACACTGTAACGCATCGCAGCACAGAGCTGGGCAAAATGAATGGCACTGGTGCTTTTGCCCTCATCCGGGACCAGGCTCGTCAGCAGCAGGGTATTGCCCCGGTTTTTGCCCAGACGGGCCTTCAGGTTGGCAAAACTGATGCGATAGGCTTCGGCCAGCTGCGAGTCTGGTTGCGACAGGGCCGCCATCCCGGCTCCAGACCCGGAAAACAGTCCGCTTCGGGGAATCACCCCCAGTACCGGTACCCCGCTGGCCTGCTCCAGGCTGTCATTATCCCGTAAGCCGTCATCGGTCCCCTGTCGCAGCCAGGCCCAGATCAGGCCGGCAAACAGGCCACCCAGCAGGCCGATGAGCAGATTCAGGGGGAGTTTGGGGCTGAACGGCTCCAGTGGCGGTACTGCCGGATCAATCACGCGCACCACCCCCGGATTGGCCCCGGACGCAACACTGACTTCCTGCTGACGCTGCAGCAGGCTTTCATAAAGTTTGCGGTTGGTATCCACTTCACGCTGAATGGTATTGTATTCCACACTGCGGTCCTGAGTCGCCAGCATGTCCTGGTTAAGCTTTTCCAGCCGCCCCCGCAGGGTCTGCTCCTCGCCCTGTGCAGATGCCAGCTCGGCCTGCAGGGCCTTGCCGACATTCGCGGATTCCCGGCCCAGCGTCCGCCGCATGTCATCAATCTGGCTGCGCAACAGCTGCATATCCGGATAGGCCGGCTTGAACAGGGCCAGCTTCTGCTGATAGTCTGCTTCCATGGTCGCCAGTGAGGTTTTCATGGCCTGCAGGGTCGGGTTGTTGATCAACTCCTGGGCACTGCCACTGGCCTGCAACTGTTGATAGCGGTTTTCCGCCTGTACCCGGCGACGCTCGGCATCCACCAGCGCCTGATTCAGGTCATTCAGCTTCTGGATGTTGACCGTCTGTTTGTCATCCAGATTCAGGATGTTGCGTTCACGGGCATAATTCACCAGCCGCTGCTCCGCATCCGTCAGGGCCTGGCGTGCCTTGTCCAGTTCCTGCTGCAGGTAATCCTTCGCATAGCCACCGGCCTCGGAGAAGTTCATCCCGCGCATGCCGATATAGGTCTGCACCAGGGTATTCGTGATATCTGCCGCCAGTTCCGGTGTCGGCGCCTCGAAAAAGACCTTGACCAGACGCGACTGCTCAATCGGCTGTATGTAAAGGTGCCGGCCAAAAGCCTCAAGCACCCTGAGTTCCCGGCTCCCGGCAACAGCCGCACCTGTTTGCACCGGACCGACGGACAACAGCCCCTTGTCCTGCAGGTATTGTTCCCCCTGCTGCAACAGGACACCGGTATCCGGCAGGTAATCACCGGGACTCCAGCGCCCTTGGGGTGGATTCAGCAGCATGTCCTCAAGCTGCATCTGCGCCACCACCTGCCGTGCCAGTGCACGACTCTTCAGCAGCTCATACTCGGTCTGTAGCAGGTCAAGCGCCTCCGGAGGCTCATTACCGCCCAGACGTCCGAACTCCACCACCCGGGTCGGCTCCAGCTCCAGCCTCAGGGTGGACTCCGCCTGATAGCTGGCAGCCCTGGACAGCGTGAAGGCATATGCCAGCAGGATTCCCAGCAGGCCAGACAGCAGAAGTGGCCATTTATAACGCCACAACAGACGCCCCAGTCCACCCTGCCGGGGCTGGGTTCCCGACGTATCGGCAGTACCCGGCGCAGCGGTGGCCGTGATAATGAGCGGATCACGGGAGGAGAAATCGCCAGACCGGGAGGCGGTCCGGATGGTGATCGGGTTGCCTGATCTCATGTTGCAGAGAACTCCTGTGGGGTTCTGAACGGTACTGACGCATGGCGGTGGCAGCGACTGGCAATCTCCCCCATGTTCAGTGATGACATGCCATAACGCTGGCGCAGGTCCTGGTAGTGCAGCAGCACCTGCTCCAGGCGCTGCAGGTTCTGCTCCAGCTGTACCCCGAAGTTGTGTGGATGCCACCAGAGATGAAAAATCCGGTTACTGCGGGCAGCCTGGGTCATCCCGCACAAGACACGCTGCAGACGCAGCCGGTTCAGGGTTTCGGATGAGGTCCCTGCATGAAGGAAACGGCTGCCGGCCACATTCACCAGCCCGGCAGCCGATGGCTGTGGCCAGTCCACGGTATGATGCCCGGACAGGTTGATCAGCGCATCGGCAAAGCGCAATCCGCGCTTGAGCAGAAAATAGCAGTCACGGCGCTCAGGAAAACGGTGGATAAAAGCCGGTGTACTGCCCCGGAATGCCCTGAAACCCAGTTCGGACAGAATGCCGAGCTCCCCGGTACCATATTGCTGGCGCGGGAACACATGACTTCTGAGTGTGATGCCCCGGCTCCGGGCTACCGCCAGCATGGCCTCCATATCCGCCCGGAAACTGGCCCCTTCCGTTCCCGGCTCACAGGCGTAATAATGTGAAAAGGAATGTGAGGCAATTTCCTGCCCATGCCGCGCATGGGCCTGAATGCGGCTCACCAGCTCCGGGGCATAATACAGTGGAATCAGCTCCGGATGGCGCTCGGTATCGGGCAGTGCGGCATAGGGGTCCAGACGTGCTTCCCGGTAGGCCGGACGCAGCGCTGGCAGATGTGCAAGCAATTCAGTGGAGTCACGGAAAAACAGGAATCCCACCGTCGCCCAAGTGACATGAACACCGGCAGATGAAAAATACTGCAGCAGGGCGGGAACCGCACGATGCACGCCCTCCAGCTGGGCACGATACTGTTCCAGCGCAATCAGGTCACGCAGGCCCCAATAGAGCTCAAAATCCAGCGAAACGGTAAATATGCCTCCCGCGCTCGACATAACAGCAGCCTAACCTTTGCAACAACAGATACAACAACAGATCAATGGGATCGGGCAGAATACTTATCCAGTATCAGCCGATAGTGCTCAGGCTGGCCAATGTAGCTTTCCCGAGCTGCCATTATCGACTGATAAAAGGCAGAGTGGAAAGCGGATATCCGCTCCAGCCCCAGGACCGGCCACTCACCAGCAGCAAGACCACTCCATAGACAGCAGCCCCGCCCAGCACCTGCAGCAGCAGCCAGCCTGCACCTCTGGTGTCATACAGCGGCACTAACACCGCCACCATCACACCGACAGCCAGCATCATGCGTCCCAGGTCCGCCAGTGGAAATACCAGCGGAAAATGCCGCCGTCCCCGCACGGCACTGAGCAGCAGGGCCACACCAAAGGTTATCAGGGTTGCCAGTGCCGCCCCCTGCATGCCCTGGCGGGGAATCAGCACCCCGTTCAGCATCAGGTTGAGTCCCGCAGCCAGCACCAGAATCTGCAACTGCCCGCGCGGATGCTCCCCGAGCTGGAAAGCCAGGTCAAAGTAATAGGCCTTCAGCCCCGACAGCAGCACCGCCACCGCAATGACCGGCAGCAGCCGCCGCACCGCCGGGCGGAACTCCGCCCCGATCATGAGTTCAACCAGATTGGGGGCCACCAGTATCAGGCCGACCGTCGCCGGCAGGGCCACGGCAAACAGCAGACGAAAATGCTGCAACCGGCAATCCCGCACCTGACGGCTGTCACCCCGCTCAAGCGCTTGCACCAGGGCCGGGTAGGCTGCCAGATTGATCCCCATCATCAGCATGTTGAGGGTGAAGGCCGGCAGGTCGTAGGCCACGGCATACTGCCCGGCACTGCCCTTCCCCGCCAGCCAGGCCAGCAGCAGGCGG
This sequence comes from Thiothrix sp., assembly GCA_020442915.1. Classification (GTDB taxonomy): domain Bacteria; phylum Pseudomonadota; class Gammaproteobacteria; order Thiotrichales; family Thiotrichaceae; genus Thiolinea. The sequence continues at coordinate 16,751 of JAGRJD010000001.1, forward strand.
TCCGAACTGTAAATCACCTCACTCATCAGCACCGAAGCACTCAGGGGCAGGCCATAACGCCACAGGTGGCCGAGGATTTCGCGCTCCACCAGTCGCCGGTCAAACTGCCGCAACTGATGGCGACTGAACAGCCACAAGGGCAGCAGGTTGCCCAGCACCAGTCCGCCCAGAATACCGGCTGCGCCGAATCCGAGCCATACCAGTCCGCCCCCCCCGGCCAGGGCGGTCAGGGCCTTGAGGACACTCATGAAGCTGTAGCTGCCGGGCTGGAAACGGGAGTTCTGCAGCTGCAGACCCAGCTCGAAAGCAGACCAGGCCAGCAGTAACCAGGCAGCCAGACTGACCAGTATGGCTGCCGGATACACCAGAGCCACCAGCGCAGCTACCAGCGCCACCAGCAGGGCCACGGCACCGATACCGCCATAAACCGCCATGACCGTGGACAGAAAGGCCGCTTCCCGGTCGGCAAAACGTGGTAGATAGCGCAGCAGAGACTGGCTGATCCAGCCAAACAGCAGCAGTTGCAGAAAACCGGTTGCCGCCATGACCAGGGTATAACTGCCATACTGCTCCGGGGTCAGCAGGCGCGTATACAGTGCCAGCGCCACGAAGTTCAGCAATCCCGGTACCAGACGTGCCAACAGGTAAACCAGACTGTGTTTCCAGATCATGACATCAACAGCTGCCGGTAAATGGTCAGCGTCCGGTCCACCACCTGCTCCACGCTGAACTCCCGCTCCACCAGCCGACGCCCGGCCTGGCCCATACGCATACGCTGCTCCGGGTCTGCCAGCAGCGCCATAATCCCGGCAGCCAGGGACACGGCATCACGGGGCCGGACCAGCAGACCGTTTTCCCCGTCCCGGACGGCTTCACGGTTTCCCGGAATATCACTGGCCACCAGCGCCCGCCCGCAGGCGGCAGCCTCCAGCAAGACCTTGGGCACCCCTTCCCGGTAATGGGCCGGAAGGCAGACTACACTCGCCCGGACCAGTACCGCAGGCATATTGCTGCAATGCCCCCACCACTCCAGCCGCCCCTGCCGCACCCACGCGTGCACCCGTGCTTCCGGTATGGCATCGTGGTTATCGGGGCAGTCACCCACCAGCACAAACCGTGCGCTGACACCACTGGCCGCGACCAGGGCCGCTGCCCCGGCAAATTCATCCACGCCTTTGGTGCGTAGCAGACGCGAGGCCAGCATCACTACCGGAATGCCATCCGGTTCGGGCAGCGGTCGATAATCCTGCAGGTTCACCCCCGAGCCCCGGATCAGGAAGGCACGTTCCCGGCTGGCAATACCGCTGTCCAGAAACAGGTTCAGGTCATCCGGATTCTGGAACAGCGCCCAGGTCCGGGCAGGCAGGAAAATCAGCCGGTAACAGGGTTCAAGCAGATGACGCAGCAGGCGGGTACCCCGATCCTCATGAGTGAACAGGGTGCCCAGACCGGTAAAAGCAAACAGGGATTGCCCGGAACGCTGGAACAGTGCCGCCAGCCCACCATACAGGATGGCCTTTATGGCAATATGGTGAATCAGGTCAGGGCGCTCAGTACGATACAGGCGGTACAGGCTGAACACGGCAGCCAGCTCATGAAACGGATTGCGCCCCATGCGCCGGAGGGCCACCGGGTGATAGCTGATGCCCAGCTCGCGCAGCCGGTGGACGAGTGGATGGTCAGGGGGCTCCGGCATGGCTATATGGACCTGATACCCGGCCTGCAGTGCCTGTTGTGCCAGCGGCAGACGGTGTGAAAAGAAAAATGCGATGTCATTCCCGACAAACAGTATTTTACACATGGCGATTCCCTGCCGATTCTTCATCAATACCTCAATCATTACGGGTAATCCCCATGATCAGGCAGCCAGCGCGCTCTTTTTCATGGCAGCCTGCTGCTCCAGCCAGGCCTGAAACACCAGTACATCCCAGAGGTGATACTGCCAGTCATGAATGCCCTGCACATGCTCCCGCCATTTCTGCAATACCGGTGCCGGTTCAAAAAAACCCTCGGCAGCCAGCCGCGCCGGCTGCAGCAGTGCTTCGGCCCAGTCACGCAGGCTGCCGCGCAGCCATTGGCCCATCGGTACGCCAAACCCCTTTTTGGGGCGTTCGATCAGCGCGCGCGGGACATGACGGTACAGAATCTGGCGCAGAATCCACTTGCCCTGCCCATCCCGGATTTTCAGGTCCAGCGGCAGGCTCCAGGCCTGCTCCACCACCCGGTGATTGAGGTAGGGTGCACGGGTTTCCAGGCTGCTGGCCATGGCTGTGCGATCCACCTTGGCCAGAATGTCACCCGGCAGATAACTCATGCTGTCCAGAAACATCATGTGTTCCATCAGGTTCAGCCCCTCTGGAACCGGTGTCTGGGGTGCATGCAGCTCCGGCAGATCGGCAAGGCCGCGCACCAGCTGCTCCGGGTCCGCCCAGTGAGCTGTCAGCAGCTGGTACATGACCGCAGCAGAATCCACCTGCAGGATATCGGCCACCTTGTACATTTTCTGGCCCGGTTCATTGAAACGCAGCCGGAATGGTGTCACGGGTTTCAGCATGCCGAAAACCCGGTCCCACTGACCGGGCCGTGCACAACGGATCAGGCCGGCCATGCTGCGACGCAGGGGAGCCGGCACGGCATTCATGCGCGCCCACAGGCTGTGGGCATAAAAATAGCGGTTGTATCCCCCAAACAGCTCATCCGCCCCGTCACCGGACAGACTCACCGTGACCTGTGAACGTGCCAGCCGGGCCACCAGAAAGGTCGGCAGCTGCGACATGTCCGAAAACGGCTCGTCAAACAGCTGCGGCAACTGCGGTATGATCTCCAGGGCATCGGACGGGCGGGCGGTGAGTTCGGTATGCCGGGTGCCCAGATGTTGCGCCACGGCCCGTGCAAAGGGCGCCTCATCAAAGTCCTGCTCATCAAAACCGATGGTGAAAGTGCGGATGGGCGTGCCGGACTGCTGCTGCATCAGGGCCACAATCAGGGAAGAATCCACGCCACCGGACAGGAATGCCCCCAGCGGCACATCCGCCAGCATCTGTGCCCCCACCACCTCACCCAGCAGGCTTTCCATGGCATTGACAACAGCCACCGGATCCGCCACTGCGGCCTGACGTGCCGCTGTCCGGGACTGGATTTGCCCGGACAGCGACCACCAGCGCCGGCTTTCAAGCCGGCTGCCGGGCGCTGTTCCAGCCGGCACCTGCAGCAGACACCCCTGCTCCAGTTTGTGTGTCCCCTGATAGATGCACAGGGGTTCCGGGATATAGCTGAAGCTCATCTGGGCCGCCAGCGCCACCCGGTTGATCTCGCCCTGCCAGTGACGGTGCCGGCACAGGGCCTTGAGTTCGGAACCGAACAGCAGAGCCGGACCACTCCAGCCGTAATACAGCGGTTTTTCTCCCATGCGGTCACGTGCCAGACTCAGGCACCGTGCATGCCGGTCCCAGAGCGCCAGCGCAAACATGCCCTCACACGCAGTCAACGCCTGTTCCAGCCCCCAGGCCTCAATGGCAGCCAGCAGGGTTTCGGTATCGGAATGCCCGCGCCAGCCGGATACCCCGGCCTGCTCCAGACGCTGGCGGATTTTGTGGTGATTGTAGATTTCGCCATTGAATACCAGCACCCGACGCCCGGTGGCGGAAACCATGGGCTGGCTGCCCTGGGGGGACAGGTCCTGCACGGCCAGCCGCCGGTGCCCCAAAGCAATGCCGCCCTCCTGATCAAGCCAGGTACCGGCGGCATCCGGCCCCCGGTGCTGCAGGCTGGCGGTCATGGCGTTCAGGTCAGCCTGCATCGGGGCCAGCAGCGCCTTACGTGTCGGGTAATAAAAACCGGTCAGGCCGCACATGTGCTACCAACTCCTTGTATAATTCCTGGTATTGTTCCGTTACCGCCTCAATGGTGTAGTGGTCCAGCACCCTGGTGCGGGCCTGTCGCCCCTGTTCCTGCAGCCATGCCGGGCCTTCTGCAATCCAGCAGGCCCAGGACCGGGCCAGCGTATCCGGATCATGATCCGGCAGCACCAGCCCTGTATCGTCCAGCAGGCGGGCCGCATCGCCAACATCCGTGCTCATGCAGGGCACGCCACAGGCCATGGCTTCACCCAGCACATTCGGAAATCCCTCACCCCAGGCTGAGGTCAGTGTAAAAATGTCCATGGCATTCATGACTGCCGCCACATCGGTACGCTCATCCAGCAGATGCACCCGTCCGACCAGCTGTGGGCAATCATGCAGCAACGTAGCCAGTACCGGATTGGTCGGTGCCACATTGTGTCCGGCCAGAATGAAATGGGTCTCCGGGTGTGATTGCAGCAGACGGGCAGCAGCCTGCAGAAACAGGGCATGATTTTTCATCGGGTGATAACGCGCCAGCATGCCGATCACCACGGCATCGGCAGCAATGCCGAGTTCAAGGCGTACCCGCTCACGGGCGGACGGATCGGGCCTGAAAATCCGGGTATCAAAACCATTCGGGATGATACGGGTATCATGACAGCTGAAACCGATGGCCTGATGCTGCCGGACACTGAGGCAGGCATTGTAAAGCATGACCCTGACCCCGGCTGAAACCCTGGCGGAGCAACGGATGGTCCAGCGTGTCAGGCACGGCTCACGCTCAATGTCGTACAGGGTCTGGCGGATGTTCCAGACCAGCAGGACACGTCTGAACCACAGGCGGCTGGCCATATAGGCCATCAGGTTGCCATGATACATCCAGCCCTGGATCACATCCGGCCTGAAATCTGCCAGCAGACGCAGCAGCAGCAGCAGACGCCACAGCGAGGACGGATGGCTGCGCATGTTCAGGAACCGGACCGTGATACCGTGACTGCGGATCCGGTCTGCAAGTCCGGGCTGGTCATCCAGAACAATCACCATGGACTCAAAAGCCTTCCGGTCCATGGCCGTGACCAGCTTGAAAAGCATCATCTCGGCCCCACCCGTGCTCAGACAGGTGATCACATGGGCAACACGAATGGGGACGGGTTTTTGCTGCATGGAGTCCTTCCTTCAAAACACATTCAGGCCCCGAGCCTTATCCATTGCTCACCGACCTGCTCCAGGGTCAGGTGTCGGACCGCTGTTTTTGCAGCAGCTCGCAGGCGCTCCCGTTCGACCCCGTCCGCAATCAGGCTTTCCATACCCTGTGCCAGTGCCACTGGATTTCCAGACTCTACCAATACCCCGTAACCGCCTCCCTGAAGAATCTCATACGGGCCGGTCGGGCAGTTTGTGGCGATAACCGGACATCCACAGGCCAGTGCCTCGATCAGAACATTGGGATACCCCTCAAAACGGCTGGACAAAACAAAAAAGGTGGCATGCTGCATCCAGACAAACGGATTCCCGGTCTGTCCCGGCAGCTGCACACGTCCATTCAGCCCCAGGGCCGTAATCTGCTGTTCCAGTGCGGCCCGTTCCATGCCCTCACCCAGAATCACCAGATCGGTACCCTGCAGGCCCCGGCAGCGGGCATAGGCGGCAATCAGTACATCAAATCCCTTGTCATGATGCAGGCGGCCGGCGGCCAGAATGTAGGGACGAACCGGACGCGCCGGGACGGTAAAAGGCTGGGCCCCCTGGGCATGGATGCGCTCAAAATCCAGCGGATTGGGAATATGGGCCAGATTGGCAAGCCCCATATCCTCAGCCAGCATGTCCCGGATTCCCCGTGACACCGCCACCACCTGACGGGCATGTGGATAGAGTCTGCGCATCAGAAAACGGGTAAACCCGCTCTGAACCTCGGGTGTTATCCGTACCGATGCGACCACCTGACCCGGGGCCGCCAGAATGGCCGCAAAATTGGCACTTTCCATGAACGCATAGATACCGGCATAGGTTTTGTGCCGGAACTGCCGCCGCAGACGCAGGCTGCGCCTGAGCAGGTTGAATGCTTTGGCCATGCCCCCCTGCCCCCGCGTCGGGCAATCCAGATTGATCAGGTTGCCCTGATACGCGTAGGCGGGTGCGGAGGCATCAAACACAATAATGTCGACCTGATGACTGCGGGCAAGATAGCCCGAGAGCACGGAGACCACGCGCTCGGCCCCGCCGCCATACAGGCTGTAAATCACCAGCGCCAGTGCGGGCCGGGAACCGGCGTCATGCTCAGGCAGCATGGCCTGCCTGTCCTTCAAGCTCAGGTATCACCGGTGCCGGCTGGCTCACGGGCTGGTCGACCCAGGTGTTGACAATCAGCAGGCTGTAGAAAATCCAGGCGATTTTCTCCGCCGACCACTCGACGGCCATCTGACTGACAATCAGCAGCATCAGCAGGGTCAGCTGCAGCATGAACTCCTGCCGGGGTACAAAGCGCAGGTAATGAAACAGGTACAGAAAAAACAGCAGAAACAGCAGCAGACCGACAACCCCGGTTTCCACCAGCACGGAAATAAAGCTGTTGTGGGCGGTATAGTTGACGGAAAACGGGGTCACGACCTTGTAGTAACTGCCGAACCCGTAACCCAGCAGGGGTTCCCGCATCCAGGCCTCCAGTCCGAAATGCCAGATGGTGGTGCGCCCGGTCATGGTACCGGATGACAGCTCGCGCCCGATGGTCGACAGGCGGCTGACCGATTCCGGCGGGACCAGCGAGATCAGGGTCACGACGGCCACACCACCCGCCAGCGCCAGCACAACCCGCCAATGCCCTGGAAGACGGAAAAACAGCACCGGCAGGTAGGCCAGCCCCAGCACGGCCAGCAGAAAACCGGAGCGTGATGCTGACAGGGAAATGGCAAAAAATGCTGCCGGTACATAAGCCACGGCCAGCAGCCTGACCAGCAGATAACGGCTGGCATGGATCAGGTACAGTGCCAGTGGCACCGCCAGCCCCAGCGACGTGGCCAGCTCGTTGCCATTGACGCCGGGAGCCGAGTAGCGGTCGGCATAGGCCTGCTGCCCGGCCATCCAGGTCTGGATGGTGAAAAAGATCAGGACATAGCCCCCCAGCAGGATGGCCAGAAAGGCATGCTGCAGCTCCAGCCTGCGGGGCAGAAACTGCCACATCAGCATGGACAGCAGGGCCAGCTGCAGCAGGCTGAAAGCCCCTTTGCGGGTTTCCTCCGGCCACACGGTCCAGAAAAAACTCAGCCAGACCCACAGTACAAACAGGCAGATAATCAGGTAGATTTCCGGCAGGGGCCGGAAACGCCGCTCCAGCAGCAGGGTCAGAAGGCCGACACCGAACGCCAGAACCCCGAACAGGCGTGACAGGGTGCCGAAACTGCCCAGTACCACCATGTCGTTCCAGATTGATGAAAATATAAATAGCAACAATAACAGCAGGCTCAGTTTGCGCATGTCGGGCCACTAACAGTTCAATCTCCCCAGACTAGGCAGCACCATAAAAGGTCGCCAGATTCAGGAGGACCGGTGGAACCGGGCAGGCGATGAGTGCACGCTGATCCGGTATTTACTCCCGCTGACGGGAAAAAGCCTCCTGCTACCGGACAGCCTGATTAAGCTTCCCGGAAAAATAACCATCCTGACAGCCCAATGAAGAACCTGTACGCCTACATCCCTGCCGCTTTCAACCAGCCGACCGAGATTGTTCTGCCCGGTCATCCGGTCCCGGACGACCGGCTGTGTACCGACCTCCCCTACATGCCGGCCCCTTTTCTGGAGCTGCCTGACTCACTGGCCGCACTGGAGGCCCGTTTCCGTGGCAGCAAACATATCCAGGGCCTGCGCAAGGCACGCCGGCAGCTGGAGCGGTCCGGCCACACACTGGAATTCCGGCTGGCACGCACCCCGGAAGCCATGGCGAAATGGCTGCCGGTGGCACGCATGATCTTTCTGGAACGCTGGCAGAACCGCTACAGCTCCTTTGCCTGGGGCAATGAACAGGGGTTTTCAGAATACCTGCAGAGCCTGAGCATACTGGCCGGCCAGGGACAGGCGGAACTGAGCATCGGATTGCTGGATGGACAACCGGTCACTTACGCCCTGGGGCTGATTCACCAGGACACCTTCTATTTTTTCCACCACGCGACCATTATTGATGCCCGGACCCACCGATACTCGATTGGTCGGCACAGCTATTACCATACCCTGTGCCGGGCGGTGGAACTGAAGCTGAAATACTTCGACTTCATGACCGGCGAGGGTAAACACAAAGCCTTCTGGACCACAAGCAGCCGCATGACCTGCCGCCGTGTCTGTTCACCGCGCACCCTGTACGGACGCCTGACCCACCCATTCCGGGTCATGTTTCAGCGCGGAAAAATCCGGATCCAGAACAACCAGGCATTAAAGAAAAAGCTCCAGAGCCTTATCGCCCTGTTCTATAAGCAGCAAGGTCAGCTGCATACGACAATCTGATAGCGGCCTGGGGCAAGCACCCGACCCGATTTATGCACTACCGGCCATAAAGCCAGCGCTCCAGCAGGGTATAACCCTGGACATCCGTTTTCCGGTAGGCATCCGCTACTGCCGGGTCCAGCCCCAGAGCCCGCTCGGCAGCATCCGGTACCCCGTCACGGTCGCGATCGGGAGCCGGTGTGCCAGCAGCATAATGGGGCCATCCACCGGCATTGTTGGTGCATCCATGCTCCCAGCCCTTGTCCGCCGGACTCACGCAGTTGGGAATGCGTCCACGCCGGTTCAGCACATCGGCAACCACCCTGCGGTCCACCTGGTCGCGCCGGGGCAGGCTCGCCCCCACGTGCGGCAACAGCAGACGGGGTAACTGCCCGGCATCGACCGTACTGATGGCCGGAGCCCTGAAGCGGGCCTGCTGCTGCCAGTGGCGCACGGCCCGGCCTTCAAACTGGGGCCGGATCGGCAGCCGCTCGGGCCTCAAAGCATCCTGTACCCGGCGGTTGCCGGACAGGTACAGCCGATACCCCCGGCGGTTATAGCGTGCGATGATTTCCGAGTTGCTGTGGTTCGAATCCCGTCCCCCCAGATACAGGTTGGCCACCAGATTGACATTCACTTCACCGTACTCCCCCATGATCTCGGCCCCATTGAACCCCCAGTTGTAGAACAGGTTGTTGACCACATCCACAACGCCGTCTTCCCCGGTCTCGATCGCCGGATTACGCTCACGGCTGTGCGCCACCAGATTGTGATGAAAGCTGATCGAATGCGAACCCCGGGAGCCGAACAGCACCCCCCGGCTGCCGGGGCCACCCTGATTGGAGCCATTGAACAGGCTGGGGCCGATAATGCTGTTGCTGATGGTGACATCATGCACGTCATACCAGGTTGACAGGATTTCATCCGTCCCCCAGGAGAACGAACAGTGGTCCAGGACCACATTGTAGGTACGCCTGCCGCTGATATTCCAGGGGGGCTGCTCGGACTCGGTACCGAGAATGGTCAGGGCATCACGGCAGCAGCTGGGCACATCCGCTGCACCGGCCCGGAAACGCACATACTGAATCAGCACGTCGTGGGTGGCAATGGTAAAGGGCTCATCCGTCAGGCTGGGCCCCCCCGTGATCATGATGCCATCACCCGGAGCGCTCTGGCCGTAGATGGAAATGTAGGGGCTGGCGATGGTCAGGTTTTTTTCCAGCCGGATGGTACCGCCGGTGGTGAAAACCACCATCCGTGGCCCCTGCTGTTCAACACAGGCCCGCAGGCTGCCGGGACCATGATCATGGAGGTTGCTCACCTGACAGACCGGACCGCCGCGCCCGGCCCGGGTCTGGGTGCCAAAACCCTGCGCGCCCGGAAAAACCGGCAACGCCTGCAGGCCGGCTGCCGGCAGCCACGCCAGCATGATCACAAGTCCCACCCGTTTTCCGATTCCGTCCGTCATGCTGTCTCACCTGCGTCCTGATGCCTGCCTGCACCGTTTCTGTCCGGAACATAGCCTCACCCGGCCCGATACAGGGAGGCACGCCGGGTCAGCGCAGCAGGCTGCCGGACAGACGGAAGGCATCGACCGGATAAAGCCCCGATAAAGCTACCATCCGTATACTCCCGGATGGGGTATGTCTCCACCGGCTGCCGGTCGGTAGGATGAGAAAAATCCTTCAGCCTGCACCAGGGAGCCACAATCATGAGCCACGAAATGACTGCCACGGACATGGACTTTGCCAGCGGCATGGCCGCTTTTGAAGCCAAGCACTTTGCACGCGCCATGCAGCTGCTGTCTCCCTTTGCCGAACAGGGCGATGCACAGGCCCGGCATCTGGTCGCCATCATGTACCAGAACGGTCTGGGCGTGGCCCGGAGCGACATTGCCGCCTATACCTGGATGAAAGCCGCCGCCGAACAGGGGTACGGGCTGGCCCAGCACGGACTGGGGTTCATGTATCTGGAAGGTGAATGTGTCGCCCGGGATGCGGCCCAGGCGGCGGAATGGTTCAGAAAGGCAGCGGATCAGGGCCTGCAGGGGTCCATGACCACACTGGCCATGATGTATGAACAGGGCAACGGCGTGGAGCAGGACCCGGAAGCGGCCAGACGGCTTTACCGGCTGGCAGGATTTGACGAAATGGGATAACACGTGAAAAACAAAAACAGGGCAAATACAGCCAGACTGCACATACTGGTCAACACCCTTCCGGTTCTGGTCTACGATCCCGGCATTCCGGTGCCGCCGGAGCAGGAAAACTGGCTGATACGCATGGACCACGACATGGATCAGGGCATCACGACCGACTCCGGTTTTATCAGCACCCCTTCCGCCCTGGAACGTGCCCGACTGGTGGCCAATACCCTGATCAGTGCCCTGCTGGAGGACAACCACAAACTGGCCATGGCCATGTGCACCTGGCTTGGCAGCCGCATCCCGGAACTGCAGCAGGTCAGGGCCAGAGGGCAGCGTGGTGGCCGGATTGACCTGGAGCTGGTATTCGACCGCAGTTTTGAACAAAGCCGGCGTGAACAGCCACTCCGGATGAAAACCCGGAAAGCCCGACAGAATCAGGATCATACCGCTATGTAGTAATTCAGACTTGATCTGACAAATACCGATTTTGCCGAAGGCGTCGTCAGGTCAGACTCAGTTCACGAACTTTTCCTTCATATCTGTTTGCCATCAAGCAGCGTTTCCATTGGCGTTATGCCGCAGCACTGTGTTGTGGTCAATAATTTGTAAAAATTTTTACAGAAAACCGTAAAAAATTACTTACGTCATTTTTATATTCAGCTAATATTAAGGATGTTCAGGGATTGATGAATCCTTATTCATCAGGCCTGAATTTTGTATGCCAATCAACAAGCATGTTGCAAGGAGGCTATATTATGTTGACGCACAAAGAAAACTGGAAACGACTGCTGATTCACGGCCTGTTGACGGGATTGCTGGTGGTCAATCCACTGTTTGCGGCTGAAAACCTCAGCGTAAACCTGATTGCGACCCTTGAGAACAGTCCGGCCATGGAAAGTGTAACCTGGAAGGTTTACCGGCTGGACAACAAGCACGAGGTAACCAGTGCCAGAAACCACAGCACACAGGTACAGGTTCCGCCGGGCAGTTATCGGGTGGTCGCGACCCTGAAGACTGATGACAAAACGGTCATCCGTGAACGCAGTTTCCATGTTCGCACCAACAGCAGCAATGTTGTTGTCCCCATGGACTGAGCCGGATTCCGGCATCAGGAATCCTCTTCCGCCTGCACACGGTGCGGGCGGGGAGCTTCAGGGCAGTACCTGTCCGCTGCGCTGCAGCTGCAGGCCGCCGAGGCTGCGGTTGTAGGACAGGACGATTTCCATGGCACGGCCCCGGATGGTGTTCAGGCTGATCGGGCCGAAAACACGCGAGTCACTGCTGAAAGCACGGTTATCGCCCATGACAAAGGCCTGTCCGGACGGTACGGTCAGGTCGAAATCCAGTGGACGGTTTCCGTCCGGTTTCCAGATTGCCACCCAGCTTTTTTCACCCTGCTGCTCCAGCACGGTCTGCAGTCCGCCTGCATCCTGCCGGTTCTGCTGTCGGGTCAGGGCATTTCCGTTAAGGTAAAGGCGTCCAGCGCGCATGCGTACCCGGTCGCCGGGCAGGCCGATCACGCGCTTGATGTAATTCATGCCGGGGTCATTCGGGTAGGCGAAGATCACGATGTCACCATAACCGACCTTTTCTCCGCAGCCGGGGCAGTTGTAGCTTTTGTCCACCACAATGATGTCCCCCGCCACCAGTTGCGGCTCCATGCTGGCGGAGGGAATGCGCATGAGCTCAAACTGGTGCTGGCGGATGTGTGCCGACCAGGCCGGCAGTACCCCTTCACCCAGCAGCAGCACCGTCAGCAGGTAGGTACCGGCTCCCTGCCAGTGGCGCGGCATGAAATCCGGTTTGCGCCCGGCATCGCGCCAGGCATCAATGAGGCCATACAGCCACACTGCGGCGGCCAGCAGCAGAAACAGCAGGTAAACCTGCAGGTTGTCCGGGGCCGGAAACACTTCCAGCACCAGGGCAAATCCCGGCAGTACCGGCAGCACGCAGCCCATGAATACCCAGGCAGCCCGGTTGGGCTCACCATTGTAAAGCTGGCCCAGACCGGGAAAAACCAGACTCAGCAATGCAGCCAGCCAGGGAAGCCGGGGCCTGATGGTGTCGGTAGCAGTTTTTTGAGCAGACATTATCTATTTATGGGAATAAAACCGGTCTATGAAACGTGGCAGTATTTATCCGCTTCAACCAAGGAGAGGGTAGCATGCCACCAATGTCGCGTTCCACAGTCAAGAAAAGCATTGCCGCAGTGGTTTTTATCCTGCTTGCCTTATATTTTGCCAGCATTGTGCCATCCATCGGCATGGCCTGGGCCATGGCTTTTCTGCTCCTCACCGTTTATCTGTTTGCTTTCGAGGTGGTCGGCGTGGATGTGGCTGCCATCACCGTGATGGTGCTGCTGGGCCTGACCACCCTGTTTGCTCCCTTGATGGGGCTGGAGTCGGGGGCTGAGCTGACCGATCCGCAGCACCTGTTTGCGGGGTTCTCCAGTAATGCCGTCATTTCCATCATCGCGGTCATGATCATCGGGGCCGGGCTGGACAAGACCGGATTGATGTCACGGGTGGCCGCCTTTATCCTGAGCGTCGGTGGCCGCAGCGAAAAAAGCATCATTCCGATCATTGCCGGGACGGTCGGTTTCATCTCCTCCTTCATGCAGAACGTGGGCGCTGCGGCCCTGTTCCTGCCGGTGGTCAGCCGCATTTCCAGCCGTACCGGCATCGCCATGTCACAGCTGCTGATGCCGATGGGTTTCTGTGCCATTCTGGGTGGCACCGTGACCATGATTGGCTCCAGCCCGCTGATCCTGCTCAACGACCTGATCCTGACCGCCAACAAGAGCCTGCCGGCGGAGCACCACATGCACACCTGGGCGCTGTTTTCGGTCACGCCGATCGGCCTGTGCCTGCTGGCCACCGGCATCCTGTATTTCATTCTGGCCGGAAAGTATGTATTGCCGGCGGTAGCGGAGCGCCCGGACCGCCGGGAAAACACGCTGCAGTACCTCAAGCGTACCTATGGTATCGAATTCGACCTGCGGGAGGTGGAAGTGACCCGTGACAGCCCCCTGCTGGGACGCCGGCTGCTGGAAGTGGAGACACGCGACAATATCCGCGTGATCGCCATGAAGGATGGCAGCCAGATTCGCGCCGGGGTGGATTCGCTGGACCGGGACCTGGTGTTCCGGGAGGGACAGGTGCTGGGCATTGTCGGTCTGCCGGGCCGTGAAAGTGATTTCATCGAGCAGGCCCGGCTGCACAGCCACAAGGGGATGCCGATATTCGGCGACCTTCTGTCAGACAAACAGTCCGGCATTGCCGAAATCGTGATTCCGGCCCGTTCGGGGCTGGTCGGCAAATCGGCCATTGATGTCTGGATGCGCAAGCGTTACGGCATTTCACTGATGGGCATTCTGCGCAATGGCAAGGTGTTGTATGCCGAGGACGAGGAGGTCAGCGAAATCCGTGCCGTTCCGTTCCAGGCCGGGGACCTGATTCTGGTCTATACCACCTGGCATGCTCTGGAGCGGCTGGAACAGGACCGGGATTTCCTCATTGTCACTACCGAATACCCGCGTCAGGAAGCAGTCCGGACCCACAAGCTCTACTGGGCCCTGGGTTTTTTTGCTTTCGCGCTCTGTCTGGTGCTGTTCACCGACATCCGGCTTTCGATTGCCCTGCTGGCCGGTGCCATCGGCATGGTGCTGACCGGTGTACTGAGCATGGAGGAGGCCTATGAAGCCGTTTCCTGGAAAACCGTGTTTCTGCTGGCCAGCCTGATTCCGCTGGGCTATGCCGTCCAGCATACCGGTACTGCACGCTGGATTGCCGATGGTGTGCTGTCGGTGGTGGGGCATTTCCCGCTCTGGGGCATTGAGGCCGCCCTGGCCCTGCTGGCGACGGCTTTCACGCTGGTCATGTCCAATGTCGGGGCCACGGTGCTGCTGGTGCCGCTGGCGGTCAACATCGCCATCGGCATCGGTGCCAGTCCGTCCCTGTTTGCCCTGATCGTGGCGCTGTCAACCTCCAACTCCTTCATTCTCCCTACTCACCAGGTCAATGCCCTGATCATGGGACCGGCGGGCTACCGGGTACCGGATTTCATGCGTGCCGGTGGTATCATGAGCCTGCTGTTCATTGCAGTACTGATTCTGGTGCTGAACCTGCTGGGGTATCAGTAAGCCCGAGGGGCCGGCAGGGGGGCATGCTGTTGCCGGATTCCGTGATCGGGTCAGCGAAAGTGATTGATCGGGTGGCCGGGTGCTGAAGGCAGACCGGGCACCGGGAAAGGCCATTTCCTGCTTGTAGGGCAGGCCGGTTTTGGCCATAATGCCGGTCTTCGGTTTCAATGGTGGTCTGTACCGGTGCTCCCGCAACACTATGTGGTGAACCCCGTCAGGTCCGGAAGGAAGCAGCGGTAGCGGCAGATGTGTGTGCCGGGATGTCGCTGGTGCAGACTGCCACCCATCGCATCAAGGACAGTACCGGGATTTTATGGCTTATCAGGTTCTGGCAAGAAAATGGCGGCCACAGAATTTCGGACAGATGGTTGGCCAGCAGCATGTGCTGCGTGCCCTGCTGACCGCCCTGCAGGAAAACCGCCTGCATCACGCCTACCTGTTCACCGGCACCCGCGGGGTCGGGAAAACCACCATCGCCCGCATCTTCGCCCGCTGCCTCAACTGTGAAACCGGGGTGACACCGGAACCCTGCGGGGTTTGTCGCAGCTGTACCGAGATTGCCGAAGGCCGGCACCTGGACCTGATCGAGGTCGATGCCGCCTCGCGCACCAGGGTCGAGGATACCCGTGACCTGCTGGACAATGTGCAGTATGCCCCGACGCGCGGACGCTACAAGATTTACCTGATTGACGAAGTGCACATGCTCTCCGGGCACAGTTTCAATGCACTGCTGAAGACCCTGGAGGAGCCGCCACCGCACGTCAAGTTCCTGTTTGCCACCACCGATCCGCAGAAACTCCCGGTCACCATCCTGTCACGCTGCCTGCAGTTCAATCTCAAAAGCATGCCGGTGGACATGATCAGGGCGCATCTGGCCCATATCCTGACGGCGGAATCGATTGAGCATGAGGCAGGGGCTCTGCGCATTATCGCCCGGGCGGCGGACGGCTCCATGCGTGACGCCCTGAGCCTGACGGATCAGGCCATCATCACCGGCGCTGGCCAGGTGACGGATGCGGCGGTACAGGACATGCTGGGCATGTTGCCGGACGGTTATCTGATGACGCTGCTGCAGGCACTGCTGGCCGCTGATGCTCCCCGCCTGCTGGCCGTGATCGGGCAGATGGCCGAGCTGGCTGCCGACTTTGCCGTGGCCGTGGAATCCCTGATTGCCCTGCTGCACCGGATCATGGTGCTGCAGGTGCTGGGAGCGGCAGACGACGGGCAGGACCTGCAGCAGCTGGCAGCAGCGATCACACCGGCAGACCTGCAGCTTTATTACCAGCTGGCCTTGCACGGGCGGCGTGATTTTGCCCTGCATCCCGATCCACGCACCGGTTTTGAAATGCTGATGCTGCGCATGCTGGCATTTCAGGTCCAGTCACCAGGTCCGGCCACATTCCCGAAAAAAAAAACACTGACCCCGCCACTGGCAGCACCAACTGATTCGGTTGCCGGGGCGGCCATCCCGACCGTAGCGCTGCCGCCGGAGCGGGAATCATCGTCACCCGCCGACCAGCCGGCCACAGTAGCCGTTGTGCAGACAGTGGAGTCCCTTGATCTTGATGTGACCGCAGCACCCGAGGTGCCGGAGCCAGTACCTGCCCAGGAATTCCCTCCACCTTCGCGGGCGGTCGGGCCGGCCCCGGTTGAGACCGCTCCCGGCCCGGCAGAACGGGCAGCTGCGGTACCGGTTTCGCCAGCGCTGCCGGTCCCGGTGATGCCGGTATCCGGAGCACAGCCGGCGGATAATGCCTGGCATGCGCTGCTGCCGGCGCTGGGGCTCGGCGGGATGGCATTGCAGCTGGCCGGGCACTGCCTGCTGAAGCAGCACACGGAAAGTGAAATCCTGCTGTGGCTGGATCGCAGCGGTGAAAACCTGCAGTCGGGCAATGCCCTGGCACAGTTGCAGGCGGCACTGGAGCGGCATTTCGGCCAGGCTGTCAGCCTGACGCTGGAGCTGACGGACCTGACTGAGGAGACGCCGGAACAGCGCCGTCTGCGCCTGCAGCGGGAGCGCCAGCTGCAGGCCGAGGCTGCGATTCAGGCGGATGATTTTGTGCGCCAGCTACAAAACACACTGGGGGCCAGTATTGTACCGGGCTCCATCCGGCCCCGGAACAGCGATTAGCCGGGTTTTTTCCTGATGACAGAACTTTTGCGCTAGACTGGGAACCGTTCGGGTTTGTTCCGGGCAGTTATTTCTATAACAACGAGGTGTGATTATGATGAAAGGCGGGTTGGGCAACATGATGAAGCAGGCACAGAAAATGCAGGAAGACCTGCAGCGTGCACAACAGGAAATTGCCGCCATGGAAGTCAGCGGCCAGTCCGGTGGCGGGCTGGTGACGGTGGTCATCAATGGCCGGCATGAATGCCGCCGGGTTTCGATTGATCCCTCGATTCTGGAAGATGACCGCGACATGGTTGAGGATCTGGTGGCGGCAGCCTTCAATGATGCGGTCCAGCGACTGGATGTGACCACGCGTGAACGCATGTCATCCGTGACTTCCGGCATGCAGCTTCCCGCCGGGTTCAAGCTGCCGTTCTGAGCCGTTGCCCATGAATGCCGGCGAATCCTCGCTGTTGCGCAGTCTGGTCGATGCCTTGCGCTGCCTGCCCGGTGTCGGTGCACGCACGGCCCAGCGCATGGCCTTTCACCTGCTGGAGCATGACCGCCAGGGCGGGGTACATCTGGCTGCGGTACTGCAGGCAGCGATGCAGAACATCCGCCACTGCCAGCAGTGCCGTACCCTGACCGAGCAGCCCCTGTGCCGCATCTGTGCCGATCCGAAGCGGGAGCCGGGGTTGCTGTGTGTGGTGGAGCACCCTTCGGATGTGGTGGCCATTGAGCAGGCTACCGCCTATCGGGGTTATTATTTCGTGCTCGGAGGGCGACTGTCGCCGCTGGACGGGATCGGGCCGGAGGATATCGGACTGGACCTGCTGGAGCAGCGCCTGCAGCAGGGCCGGATCAGGGAGCTGATTCTGGCTACCAATCCGACCGTGGAAGGCGAAGTCACGGCCCATTACATCAGCGAAATGGCCACACGGGCCGGGGTCGGCAGCAGCCGTATCGCCCACGGCGTGCCGGTGGGCAGTGAACTGGAATACGTGGACAGCGGCACCCTGTCCCATGCATTTGAAGGAAGGAGAAAATACTGATGAGTCATGAAACCGGCGACTGCCTGTTCTGCCGCATCCGGGATGGCGAGGTTCCATCCACCAAGGTTTACGAGGATGAGCAGGTCATTGCCTTCAAGGATATCAATCCCAAGGCACCACTGCATGTGCTGATCGTACCGCGCAAGCACATTGCTACCATCAACGACATCACCGAAGCGGATGCCGGGCTGGCCGGCCACTTGTTTCTGGTGGCCAAGCAGGTGGCCGCTGATGCCGGTTATGGTGACATCGGCTATCAGGTACAGATGAACTGCCTCAAGGGCGGCGGGCAGGTCATTTTTCATATTCACCTGCACCTGCTGGCCGGGGGGCGCTCCGGCCCGCTTTTGCCAGCCGGCTGAAAAAACGTCTATAATCCATGGCTTGAGTGTCACAACCGTGGATGGTCATCATGTCAGAAGGACTGGCGGGGAGCCAGATCAGGTCGATCTTTTTCCCCAGACGCAAACAACATGTCTTTCATCGCCTCAACCTGGAGTACCTGATACCCCTGAAGTCCATGCGTCGGGGCAGTGTGCACCTGCTGCTGGAAACCGGCCTGCGCACCAACCTGCGTACCGTCGGGGGCAGTGATGAGGTTATTTACAGCCTGCGTCCACAGATTGACGGCATGGCCGGGCAGCTGCTGCAGCAGGGCAGCCGGCTGGTGCGGGAGCTGGAGCAGCTGCGCCGGCAGCTGCTGGCCGGCAGCCGGGAAAGCTTTGCCACCTACCGGGCCGGGGTGGAGGCGGGGCTGGCCAGTCGCAAGCTGGCGGATGCGCTGGATGCCGCTACCCATCAGCACTTTTTTCACCATCTCCTGAGCGCCGAACACATGCTCAAGGATGTGCTGCAGGTCAATCACCGTGACTACCGTGCCCATTTCGAGCTGGGCTGGATCTACCTCAATCTGCTGGAAAACCTGCCATTGGCTGAATTCCATCTGGAGCAGTCGGCCCGTTATGCCCGCCTGGAAGACAACCTGGTTTTCGCCCGTTTTGCATTACGTCATCTGGGGGACGCCTGCTACTGCCAGCAGAAGTTCGGCAAGGCCACTGAAACCGCCCTGCAGGTATTGCATGGTCAGGAGCAGCCGGAGCTGGAACACCGTTATGAGTGCGCCCGCTACATGGCGGTGGGGGGGGAGCTGGCATCGGCCACCCGGCGGCTGGCCGGTATTGTCACAAAAGCCCCGCTTTATTACATGCAGGCCCAGGTGGAGCGTGATTTCACCCGCCATGACGCGATCCGCCAGATGCTGCAGGATCTGCGTCAGGCCCGCGTGACCCGTATTCGCCATACCGTGCATACCAGCTGGCAGAATCACCGCCTCGCCGGCCTGATCCTGCCGGACCGGATTGATCCGCATGCCCTGTTCCGGCGCACCATGGAAAAGCACCTGCGGGTCATGTCCCATCTGCCCTATGTCACCCTGGCCCAGCGTGAACAGCAGATTGCCAGCCTGATGCTGGAGGATTCGCGCAAGCTGATCATGCAGGAGGTGAGTGCCCGTTCACGCGCCTATGAATACCGTTCTGAACGCCGGCACCGGCGCTGGGTCTGGGTCAACAAGACCGGCGCGGTACTGCTGCACGGTGCGGCCATCCTGTTGCTGTCCTGTGCCATGTTTTTCGCTGCCCGTTATGTGGCTGATCTGGCGGGCATGGGCAACTGGCTGGGCGGGAACGGGCTGGTCAGCCAGCTGCTGGCCCTGACACTGGCTTCGGGGCTGGCCGGCATGCTGCTGGTGCGCTTTGTGCCACCGGGTACCCGGCGGCTGTTGCGCAAGCAGGCCGAACTGGATGATTCGCTGAAACGGCTGGAGTTACCCTGAGGGCTGTGTGACGGGTCATGCACACATGACCTATCCCCCTTCCGGTCAAGGCGCTATAATTCCCGGCTGTTTCAGCTTCAGGTTCCGACATGAATACCCTGGTTTTTGATATTGAAACCATCCCCGATATTGAGGGTGGGCGCAGGCTTTACGACCTTGGTGATCTGGATGCCGACGGAGTGGCCAAGGCCATGTTCCACCTGCGCCAGCAGGCAGTCGGCAATACCTTCCTGCCACATCACCTGCAGCGGGTGGTGGCTATTTCCGTGACTTTTCGCGGGCGGGGTGACGAGTTCCGGGTCTGGTCACTCGGCAATGAGGAGGCGGACGAGAAGGAAATCCTGCAGCGTTTTTTTGATGGTATCGAACGCTTCACCCCCACTCTGGTTTCCTGGAATGGCGGCGGTTTCGACCTGCCGGTGATCCATTACCGTGCCATGCTGCACAAACTCACCGCAGCCCGTTACTGGGACATGGGCGGGGAGGACCAGAGTTTCAAGTGGAACAATTACATCAGCCGTTATCATACCCGCCACACCGACCTCATGGACCTGCTGGCGCTGTACAGCGGGCGTGCCAATGCCCCCCTGGACCAGCTGGCCACCCTGTTCGGCTTTCCGGGCAAAATGGGCATGGACGGCTCCAGGGTCTGGGAGGCCTATCAGGAAGGCCGGATCGCCGACATCCGCAATTACTGCGAAACCGACGTGCTTAATACCTGGCTGGTTTATCTGCGCTTTGAACTGATGCGCGGGCACATCGACCCGTCACGTTATGACAATGAATGTGCACTGGTGCGCAGACACCTGCAGCAGTCCGGGCGTGAACACCTGCTCGCGTTTGAACAGGCCTGGGAGCCGGCGGCATGAGCCGACGCCGGAAATACCGCAAACCCCGACCGGTGAACCTGCCACCGGCTGAAGCCCGGATTGAAACCCTGACCCTGGAAGGCCGGGGGGTGGCGCATGTGGATGGCAAGACCGTATTCATCGAAGGCGGAATTCCGGGTGAACGGGTGCGCTTCAGTTATCAGGCCCGCAAGCCGAATTTCGATGAAGCCCAGGTACTGGAGGTGCTGGAGGCATCCCCGGAACGTGTCGAGCCCGAATGCCCCCATTATGCCCTGTGCGGGGCCTGCAGCTGGCAACACATTGCACTGGAAGCCCAGATTCATTACAAGCAGCGGGTATTGCTGGATAATCTGGCCCACATCGGCAGGGTCGAGCCGGAAACCGTTTTTGCCCCCCTGACGGCTGATGGCTGGGGCTACCGGCGCAAGGCCCGGCTGGGGGTGCGCTGGGTGGCGAAAAAGGCACGGGCTCTGGTCGGCTTCCGCGAGCGCAGCGGGCAGTTCCTTGCGGATCTTGCGCGCTGCGAAGTTCTGCACCCGTCTGTGGGGGAGAAACTGGAAACCCTGCAGGCGCTGATCAGCTCACTGGAGGCCCGCCAGACCATTCCCCAGATCGAGGTGGCAGTCGGCGACAACGCCACGGCACTGGTGGTGCGCCACATGGAACCGCTGTCGGAGGCCGATACCCGGAAACTGCTGGCTTTTGCCGAAACCGACGGCTTCCAGCTTTACCTGCAGCCACAGGGACCGGATTCGGTACACCGGCTCTGGCCACCGGTGGCGGAGCTGTATTATGAGCATCCGGCGTTCGGGGTTCGGGTCGGGTTTGACCCGCTGGATTTCTTTCAGGTCAACCAGTCCCTGAACCTGAAAATGGTGCAGCGGGCACTGGAGCTGCTGGAAGTCGGACCGCAGGACCGGGTGCTGGACCTGTTCTGCGGGCTGGGTAATTTCACCCTGCCCCTGGCACGCAGGGCCGCCGGCGTGACCGGAGTTGAGGGTGATGCCGCCATGGTGACGCGGGCACGGGCTGTCGCCCTGGCCAATGGCATTCATAATACCGGTTACTTTGCCTGCAACCTGATGGATGAGACCGAGCTGGCACACCAGCCCTGGTTTCGGCAGTCTTTTGACAAAATCCTGCTGGACCCGCCCCGTGCCGGGGCACGGGAGGTGATCAGCCGGCTGGCGCGTACCGGTGCCCGGCGTATTGTGTATGTTTCCTGCCATCCCGGCACCTTGGCGCGTGATGCGGAAATGCTGGTGCACACTCAAGGCTACCGGCTGCTTGGCGCCGGTGTCATTGACATGTTTCCACACACTTCCCATGTGGAGTCCATTGCGGTTTTCGGACACTGATGCACCCTGTGAATCAATGATCGCCTATATTTTCAGCGACTGCCCTGGCTCCGTACCGGATGCACCGGAACAAACCGTTCCGGTCGCCCCTGCGTGCGGATTTCCGGTGCCCAGGCATGCCCGTAAATCACTTCATACGTGGCCGGGTAACGCCCGTCCGGCTGCCGGAACTGCTCATAAGCCTGATAAAACGCCTGCAGACGCTGTCTGCCGGTCAGTCCCCGGTTACGTCCGGCCGTGGCATTATTGGCTCCGATGCCTTTGAGGTCCTGCAGCAGCTCCCGCACCTGCGTATAGGTCAGGGTCATCATCTCCATGTCCACCACCGGATCACGGAACCCGGCAGCCAGCAGGGCATCCCCGACATCATGCAGGTCGGTAAAACGGCTCACGTGGGTGAACCCGTCCACCTGCGACCAGCTGGTGCGCAATTCCTTAAGGGTATCCGGCCCGAAGGTGCTGAACAGGATCAACCCGCCCGGTCGCAGGGCCTGCACACATTCGTGCAGTGCTGCCGGCAGGTCATTGACCCACTGCAGCATCAGGTTGGAGAGCATCAGGTCCATGCAGGCCGGCTGAAACGGCAGCTGCATCACATCCGCACACACCCCCAGCGGATGGCGTAACCAGCGGCCACGGGTACGGGTGCGCGCCACCATGGCCGGGGCCAGGTCCAGCCCGATCACTTCCGCCTGTTTATAACGGGCCAGCAGCCGTTCAGTCACAAAACCGGTCCCGCAGCCCAGGTCCAGGATGCGTTGCGGTGCCAGACGCATGTAATCCAGCCGCTCCAGCAGACGGCTGCCGACCTCGCGCTGCAGCACGGCAGCGGCATCATAAGTTCCCGCCGCCCGCTCAAATCCCCGGCGCGTGCGGGCCTTTTCCAGCGTATGCAATGGCTGTTCCGGCGTTCTGTCGTTCATAAATCCTGCTGGTCCAGAAAGGTGAGCACCTGTTGCAGAAATGCTTCCGTGTGGGTGACAAACGGGACATGAGCCGCATGCGCCATGACCTGTATCCGTGCAGGCGGGACATCCAGTGCCAACAGCCCCTGTGCCAGTGCCACCGGAATCAGGCGGTCCAGCTGCCCCAGCAGCCACAAGGCCGGTTGGCGCGGCCTGTACCGACGCAGGTCACTGTGACGCAGGATATCCAGCCCGTCCACCAGCGCCTGCGGGCTCGCCGGACGGGCCAGCACCCGATCCCGCAGGGCATTCAATTCCCGCAGGCCGGTTTTGAGGCCCATGAACTGGAGCGCGAAAAAGCGTTTCAGGGCCGCCGTCTGGTCCAGCTGCAGATTGGCGGCAAAACCATCCAGTACCTGCAGTGCCAGCCCGTACTCCCAGCCATCCCCGTTCATGAACCGGGGCGTGCTGCCCACCAGAATCAGGGCACGCACCCGCTCCGGATGCTGCCAGGCCAGCTGCTGGGCCAGTATACCGCCCATGGACCAGCCCAGCACGACCGCGCCCGCCGGTATCAGGGGCAGCAGGCTCGCCACCGCCTGCTCCAGTGTTCCCAGTGGCTCCGCCTGACGCTGCCCGTGTCCCGGCAGGTCCGGTGCCGTCACGGCAAAACGCTGCCCCAGTCCCGGCAGCAGCGGTTCCCAGATGCAGCGGTTCATGCCCCAGCCATGCAGCAGCACCAGCGGGATTTTATCCTGCACCTGCCGCGCCACACCGCCAAAAACCGGCGACAAGTCCGCATGCTTCACGCTATCATGTGTGGTCATAATTCCAATCTGTTACAAAACCGGGTTGCCGACAAGCCTATGCCATACATCCTGATTCTGGTTGCCTACCTGCTGGGTTCCATTTCCAGCGCCATGATCACCTGCCGCGCCATGGGTCTGCCCGACCCACGCACCACCGGTTCCCACAATCCGGGAGCCACCAATGTGCTGCGCATCGGCGGTAAAAAGCCCGCCATCATTACACTCCTGGGCGACATGCTCAAGGGACTGCTCCCGGTTTTGCTGGGCAAGCTCTGGGGATTGGGTGATTTCTGGCTGTTCCTGATCGGCTTTGCCGCCCTGATCGGGCACATGTACCCGGTATTCTACCAGTTCAAGGGCGGCAAAGGGGTAGCCACCGCCATCGGGGTCTATCTCGGCATCCACTTCTGGGCCGGGGTGCTGGTGTGCCTGACCTGGCTGTTTGTGGCCAAGGGCCTGAAAATATCATCGCTGTCGGCCCTGATCGCCACCCTGCTGGCCCCGCTGTATTTCCACCTCTTGACTCATGACCTGTCCCTGAGCCTTGGCCTGCTGGTCATGACGGCGCTGATCTGGTGGCGGCACCGCAGCAACATCCGGCGCATGCTGGACGGCTCGGAATCCATCATCAAAACCGACAGCCGCTCCTGAGAGCGGTCAGCCGGTTTCCACCTGTGCATGGCCAATTTCAATACCCACGTTTCCTATGCGGCTGCCGGCTCGGGCCTGCTGGCGGTACTGTACCTGCAGGTCGGACTGGTCACGCAACCGGAAGCCCTGCTGCTGGCCCTGACCGGTACCCTGGGCGGCATCCTGCCCGATATTGACCTGCAGCACTCCTACCCCAGCCGCCTGCTGTTCTCGATGCTGGGGATATTCAGCGCCTTCATCCTGATTTTCTCGCTCGAAAACGACATGTCCATCGTCGAGCTGTGGCTGGTGGGTATCGGTACCTTTGTCATGGTACGGCTGGTGCTGTGGAAGCTGTTTCATCAGTACACCACCCACCGGGGTTCGGTGCATTCGCTGGTTGTTGCGGTACTGAGCCTGTTCAGCGTCAGCGCTGCCAGTTATCACCTGCTCAACAAGCCGCCCCTTGTCGCCTGGCTGCTGGGGCTTTTCATTTTCCTGAACTTCATCCTGCACCTGCTCCTGGATGAAATCTACAGCGTCGACTTCAGCAACCGGCGTATCAAGCGCTCCTTCGGCACGGCCCTGAAGCTGGTGGACCAGCGTAAACCGCTCAAATCCACCCTGCTGATTTTCCTTACCCTGCTGGTCTGGTTTCTTACCCCCGAAATTACCACCTTTCTGGACACCCTGTTCAGTGCACAGGCTTGGGGCATCATTCGCGCCCGTCTGCTGCCCTGACCCGCCTGCGGTTAGCGGCAGGTAACTGAGCGTTAGATATTACCGGTACCCATCACCGCCTATCCGCCCATCAATTGATTTAATCTGGTTTGTCTTTTACTATCATTCCTGTCTTCCGTGCATCAGTGCCGGGACCATCCTTGAAATGAACGAAAAATAACCACAGGGTTTGAACATGCTTCCGAGAATTCATCTGTTCAAGAAGCGCGATTACGCGTATCTGATGCTGGCTGCATCCATCGTTGCCGGCGGTTTTGCCATTGCCAACTCACAGACCAGGGCGGCACCGCTGCAGAACACCCTGCAGGCCTATCTGGTATCTGCTGACCAGCAAGGCCGGGAAATCCTGCAGCCCACCCGCGAGGTTGAACCCGGCCAGCTGATTGAATACCAGCTGACCTATGCCAACACCGGCAACAGCGCCCTGCGCGATGTCGTGGTGACCGGCCCCATTCCCGCCGCTACCGCTTACATGCCCCAGAGCGCCCGTACCCAGGCCAAAGCCCAGCTGCAGGTCAGCATTGACAACGGCAGAACCTTTGAGTCCGAACCGGTCCGGCGCATGATTACCGACAAGAACGGCAGAAAGGTGGAAGTCATCATCCCCCCCAGTGAATACAGCCATGTGCGCTGGATCATGAAAGAACCGCTGCAGGCCGGCATGACCCGACAGTTTGCCTATCGCTCCATGGTTGAATAACAGCTCACACAAGAACAAGACGAGAGTAACGAATGAAATCCCTGCAAAAACGCAAGCTCAGTGAAATCTGTGCCAAGGCCCTGATTGCCGGTGGCGTGGCTGCGGCCATGATTCCACTGGCTTATGCTGCCGGTACGGCTGCCGGCACCCTGATCCGCAACCTGGCCACCGTCACCTATGAGGATACCAGCGGCAATACCTACAGCGCCCAGTCCAACGAAGCCATCATTACCGTCAAACAGGTCTACTCGGCTGAAATCGCCAGTGACAACACCAAAACCGCCGCTGCCGGCCAGACGGTCTACAGCGCCCATACCCTGACCAATAGCGGTAACGGCGAAGATACCTACACGCTGACGGTTGCCAATGCCGACTCGCTGGAAGCCAGCGGTATTAATCCGGACAGCATCGCCATCTACCGCGACCTGAACGGCAACGGTATCGTCGATGCCGGTGAGCCGCTGGTCGGCAACGGCACCACCGGCACCCTGACCCTGACTGCCGGTGAAACCGCAGAACTGGTGGTAGCCGTGGCCGTACCCAATACCGCCGTGCCCGGCAACCAGATCGGGATCCAGCTGCTGGCCACTTCCACCAACAGCACTGTTACCGATGCCACCAATGGCTCCGGCGGCATGGACTCCACGGACGGCACCAACAACACCCTGATCACGGTTTCCAACAACGCGGTCCTGAATGCCAACAAGACCGCTGTCGCCGGCCCTGGTGCCAACCAGATCACCTATACCATTACCGTCACCAATACCGGCAACAAAGCTGCCACAGACGTTCACATCTTTGACGGCCTGCCCAAAGACACCACGCTGGTCAGCGCCACCGCCTCCGGCCTGCTGACATCCAATGGCGATACCCTGCCTGACCCCAGCACTGCCGTTGCACTGGACGAAACGGCTTCTGCCCTTGACGCTGACCTGAATGCTGACGGAGACAATGGCGACAATACCGAAACCGGATTCGGCATGGACCTCAACAGTGATGGTACTATTGATGGAACCAGCGTCAGTGGTGTCCATGCCATCGACGCCTTGCTGGACATTGGCGGAACCGTCAGCCTGAGTTTTGTGGTCCAGTATGATCCGGCCACCTACAACAACAACTCGACCCCCGGTTCTGCCGGCGATGTCATCAAGAACACCGGCCATGTCACCGGCATTACCGACCCCAGCGGCCCGACCGTCACCACCACCCCGACCAATCCCACCGGTACCACCATTCCGGTGTCTTACGGCGTGGATACGGATGACACCGGTGGTGGCACCGGCTCTGGCACAGATACTGCCAATGACGGCAATGATGACACCGATGACACTGATGACATCCAGGTAGTCGACATCGCACCCTCCGGCTCCGAAGTGCTGTTCTACGTGGACATCAGCAACCTCGGTAATGCCTCCGACACCATGGACCTGTCCATCGTCAACACCGACTTCCCGGCAGGGACTTCCTTCACCTTCTGGAACGCAGACGGCACGGTCCAGCTGGTGGATACCAACGGCAAGGCCGGCCCGGATACCGGCGTGCTGGCCCCGGCTGACCCGGTGCTGACCAACGATACCCGCCGCATTCTGGTCAAGGCCAAACTGCCGGCAGGCAGCAGCGGTACCAACATGACCGCGACCCTGACCGCCACCTCCACCAATGCACCGACAGGTGCCTCGGGCTCCACCGACAGCACCGTACTGGAACTGCTGAGTATCAGTGCACCGGGTGCCGACCTGACCGACAACAAGGATGGTTCCACACTTGGGGTTGACGGAGATGCACTTGCCTCACCCTATGCCCTGAACAACGGAGCCACCCTCGGAGCAACTGCTACGTCAGGTACCCGTGACACCACTAATGCCACCGTCGGCTCACAGGTCATCCTGCCGTTCTACATCGACAATGACTCCGGTGCCTCCGACTCCTTCCAGCTCAGTGCCGGCAGCACCTGGGACGGCAGCAGTCTGGGCGGCCTCCCGACCGGGTGGACGGTGCAGTTCTACAAGGGCGATGGTAGCGGCAATCCGACCGGCATCCCGCTGACCTCCACGGCCCTGATGCCCGGTGGTACGGCTGATGCCGAATACGTGGCCGTGATCACCATTCCGTCTGATCCGGCTTATGCGGTTGCTGATTACACTGCTGCCGGGGCTCTGGATGCCAATAGTGACGGTGACGGTGACCAACCGGTCTTCATCCGCATTGTCTCCGCCAACAGCGGTTCCAGCGACATCATGCTGGATGCCATTGACGTGACCGACCTGCGCAGCATCGTCATCACCCCGCCGGGCAGCAACCAGATCCAGCCGGGCGGCTCCGTGGATTACACCCACACCCTGTCCAACACCGGCAACACGGAAGAAACCGTGGAGCTGAGTGCCGGCAACTCGGCCTCAGGCTGGAACAATACCGTCATGGTGGATACCACCGGTGATGGCATACCGGATACCACGCTGGCCAACCTGAACCCGGGTGATACGGTCTATGGCGTTGACGGTACCGGAGCCTCGGTCCCGATGACAGTCACTGACGGTGATGGCGACGACATTCCCGAAATTGCGGTTCCGCCGGGTGTCAATGTCGATCTGGTTCCGACCGTGTTTGCACCCAGCAACGCCGCACCGGGTGCCACCGACGTGCTGACCATCACGGCTGAGAACGTGGACCCTAACGGTCCTGACGCAGTCCTGGAAGACGTGACCTCGGTGATTCTGGGCCAGGTGCGCCTGACCAAGACCGTGGCTTATGATGCGGGATGTGACGGTACACCGGATGGCGCCTTCCAGGCCAACCTGAGCACCGAAGTGGCACCGGGCGAATGTGCCATCTGGCAGATTGTGGCCGAGAACCAGGGGGATGCCAATGCCATGAACGTGGTGATCCGCGACGAGGTTACGGCCTATACCACCTTCGACACTACGGCAGCCGGTGGTGTTGATGGCAACCTGCAATATGCCCTGGGTACCGTGACTGTGGCTAATCCATTGGCGTATCAGACTGAAGCTGTGGATTCTGATATTGCAGATCATACCAATGATACCGTCACCTTCCACGTCGGTACCGGTGCGACTGCCACTGCCGGCGGTACCCTGGAACCGGGTCAGATCGCAACGGTCCGCTTCCGTACCCAGGTTGAGTAATACGCACACCTGACCATCAACAACCAGACGCCCTCCTCCCTCGTGGCGGGGGGCTTGAAGCTGCCATAACAACAATCATCAGGCGACCAGCAGCCCTGCCAGTCAACCGTAAGAACAACAAATCAACCGGCCCCTTGTGGAACGGGACAACAGAACAGCGGAGAAGCTTGCATGTTACGCAACCTCATGGCATTGATGATCCTGCTTTTCATCAGTGCATTTTTCAGCATGGGTTATTCAGCCACCAAGGCCGGAACCCGTATTGTCAATCAGGCAGAAGCAAGCTACTTTGACCCCGAAAGCGGCACCATCATCCGCATTCTGTCCAATTACGCCACCCTCGTGGTTGCCCCCCAGCTGGCGGTACAGCAGGATCAGGACCAGAGCCAGCTGGTAGCGCCCGGCCAACCCATTTACTTCCCCCACACCATCATCAACACCGGCAATCAGGCCGACAGCTACCGGCTGACGGTTGAAAACCTGCTGGGTGACAATGGCGAGCTGGAAAACATCCGCATCTATCTGGATGAAAACGGGGATGGTCAGGTCAATCCGGGCGAGCCGGAAATCACCGAAACCACCCTGATGCAGCCCAATGACCGCATTCAGGTAATCGTGGCCGCCACCATGCCGGTCAATGCAACCGCCGGCAGCCAGTATGGCATCCGCCTGATCACGACTTCGGTCAATGATCCCGGGGTCACCGACTCCGACATTGACACCGCCAGCGTTACGGACGGTGCCATCATCCGCATTTCCCGGGTCAGTGATGTTGACTGCAGTATCATGCTCAACCTCAATGACAAAAGCTATCATGAAATCAGCTACACCAATGTCGGCAACAGACTGCCGCCCGAGCGCACCCTCAACGTCGATGGTACACCCCTGAGCGGTATCCTGATTGCCGATACGATTCCCGACCCCTTCCAGCTGGTGAAGGAACCGGCCTTTTTTGCCGAACCCGTACAGGCACTGCGCCTTGTCGCCAATCCGCTCGGAGAATGGAGCCGTTATGAGCAGTGGGATGGCATTGCACCCGTGACCCGGGTGGGTGTCCTGCTGCCGGCTGACAAAATCAAGCCCGCGCAAAGCGGCAAGTTCGGCTATACCCTGCAGGTCACATCCCAGAGCAAGACCCCGGAAGTCTCCAACCTGCAGTCCCTGATCGACCTGACCGGTGACGGGACCAGTGACTTCCAGAGCAATATCGCCTGCAACACGGTCAAACCCCAGGAGCCGGATATCATCAAGGGCCGCCCGGAGCTGGTCCTGTCCGGCACGGTTTTTGACTCCGCCGACCTGCAGGGCGTACCGGGTGCCACCGTCAACCTGATGAGTGCCGACGGCAATATGGTCGCCAGCGTGGTGTCGAATGCAGAGGGTTATTATGAATTCATCAACATCCCCAAGGGCAGCTATTATCTGGTGATTGTGGCACCGCTGACCCATGATGCCCCCTCCCTGCAGGCACCCGCCAAGTTCACCACCTATCAGGTCTCGGACCCGTCCTACGGCCTGCCGGGCTATCAGGCCACCCCCGATCCCGCCAGCACCAGCAAGGCCGGCCTGTTCGAGCTCGACCCGGCCAAGGCATCCAGTGTCCTTGACATTCCGCTGGACAAGAAGGGCATCCGCGGCCAGATTGCCATCGACAAGAGCGCCTCCACAGAAACGGTCAGCATCGGTGAACTGGTATCCTACACCATCAAAATCCGCAACCTGACCGAAGCGGACCTTTATGCAGCCTACATCAAGGACCAGCTGCCAGTCGGCTTCAAGTACATCAGCGGCACCGCCAGACTGGACGGCAAGTTCATCAGTGATCCGGCCCTGACAGCCGGCCCGGATGGCGCACACCTCAACTTCCGTGTCGGTGACTTCCTCAAGGGCATCGAACGGACCCTGACCTACGTGGTCCAGGTGACGGCCCTGGCGGCCTCCAGCAAGGAAGGCATCAATACCGCCTATGCCCACGGCGACACCATCACCGACCTGCTGGTACAGTCCCCGCCGGCCAGCGCCAGCGTCAGGATTGTGCAGGATGGCGTTCTCTCCGACCGTGCCATCCTGTTCGGGCGGCTGGCGGTCGCCAAAGACTGCGCCATCGGGAATGATGCCAGTCTCAATGCCCGGGGCTTCCCGCTGGCCGGCGTCCGGCTCTACCTCGAAGACGGCTCCTATGTGATCACCGATCCCAATGGCCAGTACAGCCTGTATGGCCTGACACCCGGCATTCATGTCCTGAAAGTGGATGAGCACACCCTGCCGGAAGGTGTGGAACTGACCCTGACGGATCAGGCCCAGGCCGGCGACCCGGACAGCCGCTTTGTCGACCTCACACCGGGTGATTTTCACCGGGCCGACTTTGTGGCAGCCTGCCCGCAGCCCATCGAACGGACCGTCACCCGCTGTCCGGAACCCAGACCGGCCCCCCCCAAAACCCGTACCCAGGTGCTCGAACCCGAACGTGAAGTGCGCCAGTGCGAGGATCGTCCGGTCCGGAAAACCCGCACCACCACCGTCACCCGGAGCATCGACAATGCGGTGGCACCGATCCACTTCGATTCCGGCAAGGCTGACATTCCGCCGGACTATGCCGCCAAGCTCAACCAGCTTATTCACCTGACCCGGGACAAGCAGAATGTGCGCTTCAAGTTTGTTGGTCATACCGACAACCAGCGCCTGAAACCGGAAACCAAAGCCCGTTTCGGCACCAATCAGGGCCTGTCCGAGGCCCGTGCCAGCGAAGTGGCTCAGTACGTCCTGAGCAAACTGCATATCCAGAGCAAGGTCCAGGTGGCAGGCAAGGGTGAAACCCAGCCAGTGGCCGGCAATGACACCCCGCAAGGCATGGCCCGGAACCGGCGGGTCGAGCTGGTCATGCTTTATGATGAACCCCGGCAGGAAAGCTACACCGAGATGCAGCAATCCTGCACCACCCAGACCATTCCGGCCAAAACCGTGATCACGGTTGACGACAGTGGTTCGGATGACCTGCGCCAGCCCTGTGAAATCCGCAAAATCACCGACACCAGCCCGGTCGGTGAGCGCATTCTGGCACGCCACCTGCGCCAGACCCAGGGCTGGGGCAGCGAAGTGGAGCGCATTGACCCGGCCAATACCGGCAATCTGAAAAATCTGGCCCGGCTGGCCGACAAGAACGGCGACATTTCCAATGGCCTGCTGGAAGCCTATACCAATCAGGTCAGGGAGCATCAGGAAAACTTTGCCCGGGAACAGGCTCAGACCGAGCAGGAAAAGGCACCACAGGCTCCCGATCCCAAGGAAGCGGTCAAGACCCTGACCAAAGAACAGGGCAAGGCCGGTACCTGGCTGTGGCCGCTGGATGACACCAGTCTGGACGGGCGTTTCATGGTCGTGGTCCGGGCCGGCATGTCACCCTCACTGTCGGTCAACGGCAAAACGGTTTCCGCCAGCCAGCTGGGTGAACAGATCGAAAACAAGTCAGCCGGCTCCCAGATTCTGGCCTGGTACGGGGTGGAACTGGAAGAAGGTGAAAACACCGTGAAAGTCACGGCCAAGGATACCTTCGGCAATGAGCGCGTGCTGGCCGAAAAGGCCTTCAAGCGTCCCTCCAGCGGGGTCGCCATCGAGATGAAAGTGGATGGCACCCTGCAGGCTGACCGCGGGCAGTCCACCGTGCCGGTACATATCCGGGTGCTGGACCGCAACGGCTATCCGGCACGGGGCGCTTACTATCTCACCCTGGAAGCCAGCGACGGCACCTGGGCCGAGCCCGACATTCAGGACAAGGTGCCGGGGCATCAGGTCAAAGTGACCAACGGTGAACGTACCGTGCACCTGAGAAGTTCGGCCCAGAGCGGTCTGGTCAAGCTGCGCGCCAGCACCGGCGAACTGGTGGCGGATGCCGATGTGTCCCAGGTAGCGGAAATGCGCCCGCTGGTGGCGGTCGGTCTGCTTGATCTGCGCGCCCACCAGGGGTATCGCACCGGTTACGAAAACCTGGGCCTGATCATGCTGGACAAGGATGAGCAGGATATTGAAGTCAACGGACGGGCGGCCATCTTCATGAAAGGCCGCATCCGGGGCGACATGCACCTGACCATGGCCTATGACAGCGAAAAGGACAAGGAAACCGAGCTGCTGCGTGACATTGATCCGGAACAGTACTATCCGGTTTACGGGGACGCCTCCGTGCGCGGCTTCGAGGCCCAGAGCCGCAGCCCGCTGTACCTGAAGCTGGAAAGGGAGCGCCACAGCCTGATGTGGGGGGATTACGTGACCGACAACGAGGCACCGGCTGCCGACATTGCCAGATCGTCCCGTACCCTGACCGGCCTCAGCGGCATCTACGACAACGGCACCACCCGGGTGCAGCTGTTCGGTGCGGAAACCGACAACCCGCGTGCCTATGTGGAGCTGCGCGGCAATGGCACCGCGATGCAGTACCAGCTGCAGGATGTGCCGCTCGTGCGCAACTCGGAAGTCATCGAAATCATCACCCGCGACCGCAATAATCCGGGTCTGGTGGTCGACCGGGTACGGCTGCAGCGTTTCCGCGACTACTCGCTGGATGACCTGAGCGGCTACCTGAGTTTCCATCGCGTGATTCCGACCCTGGATGACAACCTCAATCCGGTCTATGTCGGCATTTCCTATGACCGTGATGAAACGGTGGACAACTACCTGGTCGCCGGCGTACGGGTACTGCACCGCTTCACCGACCGGCTGCAGGCGGGCGCGAGCTACACCCGGGACAACCATGATACGGAAGGTTATGACCTCACGGGGGCCTTTGCTGAATACAAGGATGAAAACACCCGGATTCAGGCCGGTGTTGCCAGAATGAATCATGCCAACGGCGATGAGTCCGGGCAGGCGGTCCGGCTCCAGGCATCACACCAGTGGAATGACAAGGCCCGTACCGAGGCCACCATTGCCCAGGCGGATGCCGGTTTCACCAACAGCAGCAGCGGTGTTACTGCTGACCGGCGGGAAATCAAGCTGAATCACCAGCAGAAACTCACGCCGGACCTTGAGGGTAAGGTCGAACTGACCCAGAGCGAATCGCTGAGCACGGATGACAAGCGCCAGACCCTGGAGCTGAGCGCCACCACCCGGCTGGATGACTGGAAGATCAAGGCCGGTGTGCGCCAGATCCGCCAGACGGACGACACCACCGATGAAACCGTGAATACCGCCCTGCTCGGCCTGGAGCGCCAGTTCGATGTCCTGGACCGCAAGGTCACGGCCAAGGGGGAATACGAACGTGAAGTCGGCGGTTCCGGGCGCGAGCGCATCAGCGTGGGCGCGGATGTGCAGCTCACCGACAAGACCAAGGCCTACCTGCGCTACGAACAGGCCGACCGCCTCGGTTCCGGCACCCTGTCCAGTACGGTTGACACCCGCAACAGCCTGGTGGCCGGGGTCAAGTCACAGGTGCTGCCCTCCACCGAGATGTACTCCGAATACCGCATTGAAGGCGATATCAGCGGTGAGGACATGGTTGCCGTCAACGGGGGCAAGGCGACCCTGAACCTGGAAGACAATCTGGTGGTGACGCCCAGTATCGAATTTCTTAACTACGTCGAGGGTGACGGAGGCAAGGACTCCATTGCCGCGTCGGTCGGTGTCCGTGACACCCGCGACCCGAACAGCAAGAAACTGCTGCGGGCCGAAACCCGGCACAGCGAGGATGAAGACTTCTATGGCCTCAAGGGAACCTATGTCGCCAAAGTCACGGACAGCACCTCGGTCATGGTACAGGATGAACTGCGTTACCAGCAGTATGGTGATGAACGTGATGACGCCATCAGGAATACCCTCACACTGGCTGCCGCCCATCGCCCGTCGGGAGACGGTGATTACAATGCCCTGTATGCCTACAAGTGGGACAAGGACGACGCCAACAACGTGGACACCCATGTCCTGTCCACCCACCAGAATTACCGCATCAATGAAAGCATGGATATTTCCGGGCGTCTGGGAGCCAAGCAGCAGATTCTGCAGGCTGACGGCCTGAGTCAGAAGTCCAATGCCATGATGGCGGATGCCCGCTTCGGCATGGATATCAATGAACGCCTGAGCATGGACCTGCACGGTGGCGTACTGGCAACCGACGGTGGCTCCGAACACCGCTATTCGGTGGGTGCCGGCCTCAGCTACACCCTCATGGACAATGTCCAGATCGGAGCCGGTTACAACTTCAGCGGTTTCAGGGACAGGGAGCTGGATTCGGAAGGTTTCAACGCCAAAGGGGCCTATGTCGGTCTGCAGATGAAGGTGGATGAAGACCTGTTCACCTGGCTCAGCGGTGACGAGAAGCAGCTGATCAATGCACAGTGTGAGCCGCTGCACCCGGTTGAACGGCTGGATGCCGAGCAGCAGAAAATGCTGGAGAAACAGCGCACCCGCTGCCGGCAGGCGTTGGGGATGACGGATGACAATCCGCCATCCCTCGGCTTCCGGCCACAAACACTGGAAAAATAAACAACAAGAACTGGCAAAGGGCAGTGACCACCATGCAACAAGGAATCCTCTCTTTTGACCGCAGGGCCTGGCTTGGCAGGCTGATGCGTATCAGCCTGCTGCTGCTCCTGTCGGCAGGCACGGGCTGGGCGGCGGGTACAGCCGCCAATACCCTGATCCGCAATCAGGCCAGCGCCACCTTCAAGGATGACGCCGGACAGGTCTTCAGCGTCACCTCCAACATGGTGGAAACCCTGGTCCAGCAGGCCGCGGGCATCGATCTGGTGCAGGATCAGAGCAAGCGCGTCAGTATCGGTGGCGAAGTCCATTTCCCGCATGTGCTGACCAACGTCGGCAACGGGCCGGATACCTTCGACCTGACTGCCACCAATGTCGTCGGCAGTGACAGCTTCGACTTCAGCAGCATCACCCTCTATGCCGACCTCAACCAGGATGGCCAGCCGGATGATCTCACCAGCCCCATCGCGACCACCCCGCTGCTGGGTCCGGACCAGAGCTTTGCCTTTGTCGTGGTGGCCAGGCTGCCCGGTACCGAAACCAGTACCCAGCAGGGAGCCATCAACGTAACCGGCAGCAGCCAGTTCACACCGACCCTCAGCGCCAGCAATGTGGACGTGGCCATCGTCACGGATCAGGCCGTGATCGATGTCACCAAAGCCCTCAGTGCCACCGCCGGTACTGCCGGCAGCGGCAATTATACGGTGACACTGACCTACGAAAACACCAGTACCCTGCCGGCAACCCGTGTCACCCTGCTTGATGCCCTCCCGGCAGGCATGCTTTATGTGGCCGGTTCCGGACGCTGGAGCCAGGCCGGTACCCTGGTACTCACCGACAGCAACCCGACTGATGCCCAGACCGGCACCACCCAGACCGTGACCTATTGCGCCTATGACAGCAGCTGTACCGGCCTGCCCGAAGCCACCCGGGACGCCGACACTGATTCGACCAATCAGGTGACGGCCATCATCAGTCAGGTGCCCGCCGGTATCCGGGGCAGCATCAGTTTCGAGGTCACGATCGACCCCGCCCAGCTGGCCGGCTTGCTGCCGAATACCGGCGAGTTCCTCTACAACGATGGAAGTACCGATATTTCGACCACACTCACCAACAAGGTGGTGTTTGAAGTCATTGCCTCCAGCGGTGTGGTCACCAACGGTAGCAACAGCAGCAATGTGGACGGGACTGCCGAGCCGATCACCATCGCCTCCACCACCCAGGCCGGTATCATCCGCTTTACCGATTACGTCTGGAACACCGGCAACGGCGATGACAGCTTCGACCTGACCCTCGGAGCCAGCACCTTCCCGCCCGGTACCAGCATCCAGCTGTTCCACCCGGACGGCAATACGCCACTGCTGGACACCAACGGCAACGGTATTCCGGATACCGGTACACTGGCTGCCGCTGAATTCAAGGCAGTGGTGATCAAGGTGCAGCTGCCCCCCAGTGCCAGCGGCGATAACGGCGGAACCGGCTATCAGGTCACACTCACCGCGACCTCGTTCACCGACAACACCCAGAGCAACCCGGCCATCAACAGCCTGCAGGACATCAGCACCAGCAGCGTGGACCTGACCAACAATGCCGATCTGGCCGGAGGCGGGACCGGAGCCGGAGCCGGACCGGAAGCGGCAGCCGTCACCACCAATATCGCCGCACCGGGAACCACCACCCGTTTCAGCCTGTTTGTCAACAACACCAGCGCGGCACCGGATAACTACAACCTTGCCGCCAGTACCGACAGCGGTTTTGCCGCCCTGACCCTGCCGGCTGACTGGAGCGTGATTTTCCGCAACCTGGCCGGCGCCGTGATCACCAATACCGGCAATATTGCCGCCGGTGCCAGCGTCGAGGTCTATGCCGACATCACGCTTCCGGCAGATGCTCCGGCAGCCACCAGCGACATCTACTTCCGTAGCCTGTCACCCAATACCGGTGCAGTCGACATCAAGCATGACGCCGTTACCGTCGGCCAGATCACCGACATTGTACTGACCCCCGACAACCAGGGTCAGGTACTGCCCGGCGGTGTGGTGATCTACAGCCACTGGCTCTCCAATCAGGGCAACATGGATCAGGCCGACATCACCCTGACCCATGTCAACGACCAGCCCGGCTGGGCTTCCGACCTGTATGCCGATACCGATGGTGATGGTGTGCTGAGCGGTGGTGACACCCGCCTGACCACGGTGGCCAGTCTGCCCAGCGGAGCCAGCATGCTGATCTTTGACAAGGTGCTTGCACCGGCGTCGGCCCCGATGGGCACCGACAATCTCACGGTGATCACGGCAAGCTGGAATGGCGGTGCGGACAGCACCCAGGCCCAGGACCTGACCACCACCAACCGTTCGGATGTCAAGATCGTCAAACTGCAGGCCCTGGATACGGACTGCAACGGTGGGGCGGATTTCGCCTTCAGTTATGACAACTTTGCCGCCGAACCGGGGCAGTGCGTGATGTACCAGCTCACTGCCACCAATACCGGCGTGGAGCAGATGCAGAATGTGCAGATTCATGATGCCACCCCGGCCTATACCCACTTTTACACGGCAGGTGGCCTGCCCATCCTGAGTCAGGGCAGCCTGAGCACCCCCATCAGCAACGGTCTGAAGGGCGATATTTCCGGTGCCATGGGTGTGCTGAACCCCGGTAACAGTGCGGTCCTGACTTTCGGCATCCAGATCGAGTAAGCAGACAGAAGGGAAGATGCCTCCCCGCCCATCCGAAAAATACAGGGACAGGCGGGGAGGCACAGGGAGGGGAAAAGCGGGAATTACGCCTGCAGCATCATAAACAGCTGATCCTTCAGGGACAGACGCTGCTTCTTGTACTCTTCCATCACCTCATCCGAAGGGGTTTCAATCTCCATCTCAAAACGCTGTATCGCCTTGTCCACTTCGTGATATTCATCGTAAAGCCGGGCAAAGTGGGCATTGTGCATCTTGAGTTCATGAATCCTGTCCCTGTACTCCGGCAGCTCCTGTACCAGTGAGTGGTTATCACCTAACATGTTGTTTGTCTCCTGATTCTTAATCCTTCAGATCATCCGGCAGCACCCATCCCGGCCTGCCACTGCGCGCCAGTCTATCACAAGTGCACCGGAAGCCCAGCCCTGCCTGCTGCAGCCCCCCATATCCGGACTGGCCCCGCAAGCGGACTGCCGCTAAAGTAGGCAGATCACCAAGGCAAGAGGAAACCACATGGCCGATATTGCAGATCAGATAGCCAGCGCACAGGCAGGCACACACCCCCGACTCGTGGGCCGGGTCCGCTCGGGCTGGGTGGTGATGGGAGAACACCAGTTCCTGCCCGGTTACTGCCTGCTGCTGGCCGACCCGGTGGTGCGCACCCTGAACGACCTCACACCGGAACAGCGCAGCCTGTTCCTGTGGGACCTCACCCTGGTGGGTGATGCCATTCTGGCCTGTACCCCGGCCCTGCGCCCCAATTACGAAATCCTCGGTAACGTGGTGCAGGAGTTGCATGCGCACGTATTCCCGCGCTTCGCCGATGAAGCTGCCGGGCTCGCGGGCAAATCCGCCTTCTTTTACGACTGGGAGCAGGCACCACGCTGGTCGGAAGCCGAACATGGCACCCTCCGCTCACAACTGCAGCGGGAACTGGCCCGGCTGCAGCACTCATGAAACCGGGCCGGGGACCCGCAGGCCCTCATTCAGTTCATTGACCACCCGACGGTGATACCGGTGCCTGCGGCTGTGCAGGTGGCGGGTTTTGCGGCTGTACAGGCTGCCGGGGTACCGCAGTCCTGCTGATCCGCAACGGTAGGGACTTCCACAAGCCGCCCGCATTGATGGCCCGCCAGCCGTGCCGCAGCCAGCCCAGCACCGAAAATGCCAGCCACAAGGCCCAGGCCAGCATCAGCACCCGATAGATCCACAAGGGGGCACTGACCAGATCAGGCTGCGGCAGGACTGTCCCGGTACGATCCTGGTACCAGTTCAGGGCATAGGTACTGGAACCATTACCGGCAATCTGCATTTCCGGTCGCCCCAGCAGGCCATTGGCCACCGCCCCCATCAGGATCAGCAGCGCCACCAGCGTCAGCCCGGCCAGCAGGACCTGCATCAGGTTGAACTGCCACTCACGCAGCTGCAGCTGCTGTTTCTCACGCCAGCTGATGGCCATCAGCCACGCGGCCACCACGATCATCAAGGGGGTGGCGGTCTGGCTCAGCCCCACCGCCAGCAACAGCCACTGCCAGCCTTTCAGGGGCGTGAGCCCGGAACGCCCGAGCAGAAAGGCCAGAATGGCCAGTACCAGCAGCACACCCCAGAACAGCACCGCCGGCCCCATGGCCGGTCCACCGGTCCACAGAATCCAGCGCTCCTGTGACGGTTCAATACGGGCACGGGCATTGACGCTCGGCAGGCCGGTATCCACCGCCGGGAACCGGTACCGGAATCCGGCCGGTTCCGGATCGCGCCATTCCAGCACCACCTGCTGCTCACCCGGCTTCAGGCTCACGGTGATGCGGTTGTCCGTATTCTGCAGCTGCTGCTGCACGTCATCAACCCGCAGCTGCTGTACCCGGGCACCGACCGGCAGCTGGATATCATGACGCACGCCCCGGCTGCTCAGGATTGCCAGCGTCAGCTTCACGTCACTGGCACGCTTGCCGGCGCTGACCTCAAGCTGGCTGCTGCGGATGGTGACGGTCTGACCCGGCAGGCCTTTGGGACGACTCAGGTTCAGCACCAGCGTCTCACCCGGCCAGGGCAGCCACTCAGGCACGGTGAAACTGCCTTCCTCGACAAAACGGTTCACCGGAATGCCTTCTGGCTCCAGATGCCAGACCGGGCTGACCGCTACCGACCAGCGCTCCAGAAAATCGGCGGAATCCACCGCCTTCAATTCCAGTTGCTCCCCGAGTGGCAGGCGTGAAGACCAAGAAGCCTCATCCTGCCCTGCCCCCAGACTGATGCGGATGTGCTGGTTACGGACCTCCTGCTGCTCGCTCATGGGCTGCTCGCCCGGCAACAGCGGAATGTTCAGGGTCAGGGGCAGGTCCGGTGGCGACAGGCGCGTGATGCGGGTTTCCACATACCACTCCAGCCCCAGATTCAGACGGCGCTCGATACGCACAAACACCGGCAGGATGCTCTGCTGCTCCGCCAGTCCCTGCCCGGTGCCGGACTGCACCCGGTTGAGCTGCAACTGTGACTCCGGCACACCGTCATCCTTGACCCCCTCGAGGGTCCAGTTCGGGTCCTGACTGCGCCACACCACCTGATGCGGCTTCAAGGGCAGCAGCAGCGGCACCGAATTACGGGCCGGCAGCACCCCGCTCAGCTGCACCTGATGCAGGCCCTGCGGCACCTGCATCCACAGGGTCTGACGCTCATCACGGCGCAGGGCTTGCACCCGCTCCCCGTCCATCAGCACCTGCTGCGGCATCCAGGTATCCTGCTGCCCGGACAGCGGAATGGCGGTATCGGTGGCAGCATGCACCCGCAGCATCAGGTTCAGACGGTTGTCGGTAACCAGAATCTGCATCTGTTCAATCTGGGCACAATCCGGCTGGCACTCGGGTGCACGGATCAGGCGCTGCTTCAGCTCCTGCAACAGCTCCGGCCCCGGCAGCGTTGCCGCCCGCCCGATGGCCGGCAGCAGCAGCGGCAGAACCGCCAGCAGCCCCAGCACCGGCAGGTGTTTGCGCCAGGCCTTCCAG
The DNA here is from genome assembly GCA_020442915.1 of Thiothrix sp. GTDB lineage: Bacteria > Pseudomonadota > Gammaproteobacteria > Thiotrichales > Thiotrichaceae > Thiolinea. The sequence goes on from JAGRJD010000001.1 coordinate 57,649, forward strand.
TCCGGCAGTGGCGGCAGCCATTTCAGCGGGCCACTCCCGTGTTTTACGGCACCGGACGCCTCCCCGCCCAGGTCCGCCAGCCGCCAGCTCAGCCCCAGCAACAGCAGAATGCCCAGCAGTTTGATGAACAGATTGAGCCGTGGCCCGATCAGCCACAGACGGCTGGTTTCATCCGGACGTACCGGCCCGGACCAGTTCAGGCCCACGCTGCGCCACCCCCGCCAGTCCGGCAGTCCCGGTCCGGTCTGTACCACACTGTTGGGGTCCATGGCACTGAGGTCCACCTGCTGGCGATAGGATTTTTTGGACAGCGATGCAGACGGTTTCATGACTGGTGCCGGTGGTGGTGCCGGCATCTGCCGGCCTGACGCATACTCATCCATGGCCTGTCCCTCCCTCTGCACCCTGTCCATGTTCATCTCCACCTCGGGTGCGATACCGGTCTGGGGCACTGAAGCCTGCTGATAGGCATCGCCGCCGAAATCACTGTAACCGCCCTGCTCCAGCTGCGGGTACAGGCCGACACGTACGGTCTGGATCATGTAGGGCACCAGCACCAGTACGATCAGCAGCAGGCTGAACCAGCGGTAATAACCCAGCCACTGCTTCAGGTGCCCGGCAGGCAGCACGCGCCACAAGGCCAGCACCGCCAGCAGGTTGAGCCAGACAAAGCGCGGGGCACCGGCCTCCTGCCACACCAGCGCCAGCGCCAGCAGCGCAAACGTGCCCCAGGGCCAGCCATACAGATAGCCGACGGCCAGCGCGATGATCAGTACCAGAAACAGATCCAGTAGACTCCACGCCATCAGCCAGCTGGCCGGCACATTGTCGGTCCCGGAAGCAGCAAACAGCTGCCAGCCCGGCGGCAGGTACAGCGTGGTCTGCACCGACTTCAGGTCCTGCTGCCAGCCACTCACCGGCGGCTGCGAGCGGCTGCCCTCATAACGGCTTTCCGCCTCCAGATTGATCCGGGCCTTGCGGATTTCCACCCCGGCACTGTTGTCCTGCCCGCCTTCCGTGATGAACTGCGGCTGGCCATCAATGCGGACCCGGCCCAGCTTCAGTGCCGGCAGCACCCCCAGACGTGACTGCTGCTGCAGCTGCCCGCTCAGCCGGTCCTGCAGGGTATAACCGCCGCCATCAAAATCCAGCCACAGGTTGCGCACCAGATTCAGCTCGTTGCTGCCCTCAGGCACGGCCCCGCGCTGCACCACGTTCAGGCTCAGGCTGTCTCCGGCACTCAGGAGATAGGCCGGCAGGGATTTCCAGTCACCCGGCAGCAGGGTCTGGTTCGGATCAATACTGGGGGCACCGCTGACCTCGACCTGGCGCACCTGCGGATCGGCAGCCAATACCCAGACCTCCTGTGTCGGCCAGGGTTCCTGACTTGCCGGCAGGGCGAAGCGGGTCTGATCGCCCACGGCGCGCCCGCTGATTTCCAGGGTCCATTCACCGGGGCGCAACTGCACCTGCAGCCCCTGCCTGCCATCCAGCCGGGTCGGCAGGGAACTCTCAATCCGCAGCGGAATCATGCCATCCAGCAGTACCGGGGCCAGCACCGCATTGCGCTGCTTGCCGGACACGCGCAGGCGGATGGAGGTCAGCACCTCGACCGGGTGCGAATCCAGCACCTTGCGGAATACCTGCACATCCAGATCATCCTGTGCCACTTCGGTATTGTCCCCCGCCATCAGCCAGAGCTGGCCCTGGGCATTGAAATTGGGGTGGGCCACCGGCTGGCTGTTCACCTGCAGGCTGACCAGCCCGGATGCCGGTGTCACTGCCAGCGTGCGTGGCAGCTTGTCCCAGCTGAACTCCCCCTGGATCACATGCGGTCCCGCTGCCAGCCGGACCTGCGGCACCCCGTCACGCGCCTGTACCAGCAGCGCCTGATTATCGTCATTGCGCACATTCTGCGGCCAGTGGGTACTGTCGCCGGGCAGCTGCACCAGCACCTCCCCGAACACCTGCCACTGCTGACGGAAAGTACCACCCTTCTCATTCAGGTGCAGCTCCAGGGTCGAGGGCCAGCTGCACTGGCGCACTTCAGCATCAAACTGCCACGGACAGTCGAGGGTGGTTTCATCCTGCAGCACCCAGTCCACCCAGGGCTTGAGCGGCTCCGGCACCTGAGCGCGCTCCAGCGGGACCGCCCACAGCGACAGGGGGAGCATGAGGTACAGCAAACAAAACAGCAGACATGACAGGAAACGGATTTGCATGGTGGTTCGGTCCGGTTATTGGTAATGGCCAGCAGCCCGACCCGGCGGAAAACGCGCAAGCCGCCCGCCGGATACCTGATTGCTATGACCCAAGCTTATGCCAGAAAGTTTATTCCCCCACCCTACCACATCAGGTCGTCCGGTACCTGGAACGCGGCATACGGATCGTCCTCATCCGGGCTATCATCAGTGCGGGTGTTGAGTACCAGAATGGCACTGGTATCGCGCTGCATGATTTTTTCGGCCACGCCCTTGGGTACCAGCTCATACCCCCGGTCCAGCCGGGCAATCGCCAGCAGGCCCGCTGCCACCTGCTCACGCAGTCTGCCAGCCATGCGCAGCTCCTTGATCCGGCTGCCATCGGCGAACTGGTAAACGGCTTCATCACTGAGGCGCGCCACCCGGTTCATGGCCACCAGCTGACGGATCTGGGCCTGGATCGCACGCTGCCCAGCGGCTTCACGCTGCTGGCGGTTGAGTTCACGCGAGCGCTCGGCCTGTGCCTTGCGGGCCTGCTCGGCTGCAGCCTGTGCCCCGTCGGCAGGCTCCGGCTCCTGATCCTTCTTGCCCTTGGCGGTTTTCTGGTGCGCCTTCCTGCGCAGCTCACGCTCAGCCTGATCGGCTTTGGATTTGTCCACCAGACCGGCCTTCAACAACTGATCCTTGAGTGACATGTCAATACCCCGCTGTGTCGGAATGCTTCAAATTTCCGGAAACTATAGCGCAACTCTGAAGCACCCGGTACTGGCCAGCACAGGCCGGTTTTGGCTATGCTGTGTAATGGGTCAGTCATCGACCCGGAAAATGGCTAGGGAGAAAGGATGTACAACCTCAAATGGACCGATGAGGAAAAACAGCTGGCACGCAGTCTGTTCGACAACTGTCATCAGGCCGAACTGGAACACATGATGGCGGAGCTCAAGCAGCGTGCCGCCAGCATCAACACCCCGGAAGACATGTGGGCACTGCTCAATGACCTGAATCAGAGGCAGCGCGAAATCCAGTACAAATACGGTGATTACCGCTATTCCCAGCTGATCCTGCTATTCGGCAGGCTGGTGCGTGAGGGGCATCTGAAAATGGAGCAGCTGGAAAACCTGTCGGAGGACAAGCTGGTTTATATCCGCCGTATCGTGGAATAGGGCCAGCTTCCGGCAGCGTCAGATGAAAAACCCCGCACAAGGCGGGGTTCAGGGGCTTCCAACATGAAGGCATGGGGAACCATCGCTTCCTCAAACGATTCAGGAGTCTTGCAGTTATCCCCCTGCGGACAGGGGGAATCACTGTGGGGATGCAGCATCTTGTTGTTATTGATGTTTCAGGCTGCCTTGTCCCCGGAGGGCTTGCTTGTCAAACTTGTTGTTATTGGTTTTTTCAGTCTTTGTTATTGTTGTTCTGGGGTTTGTTGTTGTTATTCTGTTTCTTGTTCTTCTTGCCAGTAACTGTTGCAACCCCCATGCCAGCCTGGCCAGAAACGCACCAAGCCAATGAATTTATTGAATAAATCAAAAAAATCATCACCAGCAATGCAACTGCTGCCAGGTGACAGTTTGTCAGTTTCTGCCGTCACGGCAGCTGTCTGTGGCGGCATGTGACAGACTTGTGCCGTGTCGAGCGACACGGGTAGACTGCGCCGTACCATGCACTCATGCTGCCACCTCATCAAGGAACAGGACCATGCCATTATCGCCGCCACAAGCACGCCAGCTCATTCACACCCGCACCGTCACCTGCCAGGGTTATGAACGGGAAGACGGACTCTGGGACATTGAAGGGCATATGGTGGATACCAAAAGTTACAGCTTTCCCAACCGGGACCGGGGCGGACGGATCCAGGCCGGTGAACCCCTGCATGGCATGCGGATCCGCCTGACCATTGACACCGACCTGCTGATCCACGCTGCTGAACAAAGCACCGACTTCGCCCCTCATGCCTACTGCCATGAGGTACCCCATTTTGTACACGGTCTGGTCGGCCAGCGTATCGGCCCCGGCTGGACCCAGCGCTGCAAGAACCTGATGGGCGGCAGCAGCGGCTGCACCCATATCACCGAGCTGCTCGGCCCCATGGCAACCACGGCTTATCAGACCCTGGTCAAGGTCCACTTCCGCAAAACCACGCAACCAGAAACCGCGCCCGCGGCCACAACAGAAACAGACAGCAACCGGAAACCCCGTTTCATCGGCAGCTGCCATGCCCTGCAGGAAAGCAGCCCGGTCGTGCGTGATCATTATCCGCACTGCTACCGTGCTCCGGCGCCGGAAACCGGTGCACAGACCCGCAGCGCTCCCTGACTGCCCGCCGCCTGCCGACAGATGCTTTTTTCCGCCAATCGCCTAAAATGGCGCTTTCACCCAAGGAGACACGTATGACAACCAGCCATACAGCCCTGTCGGTTGACATCGGCGGCACCAATATCCGCTTTGGACTGCTGGAACAGGGCCAGCCCTGCCCGGCTCACATCCAGAGCTACCCGATTGATCACTTCCCTGATCTGGCCGCCGTCATGCGTCAATACCTGGACAGCATTCCCGGCCATGCCGTCAGCGAGGCCTGCATTGATGTGGCCACCCCCGTGACCGGCGACCGGATCAAGCTCACCAATCATGGCTGGAATTTCAGCATCACCGAGACCCGCCGCCAGTTCGGCTTCCAGCGCCTGAAGGTCATCAACGATTTTACCGCCTTGGCCCTGTCACTCCCGCTGCTGGAGCCACGGGAACTGATCCGGATCGGTGGCGGGGAGCCGGACCCCGACGGCAATATCGCCCTGCTGGGTGCCGGGACCGGGTTGGGAGTTTCCGGGCTGGTGCGGACTTCAGACGGGGATTACCCGGTCAGCGGTGAAGGTGGACACGTGACACTCGGCGCCCGCAATGCCCGCGAGCTGGCAATTTTTCAGGCGTTCTGGGATAAATATGGCCACATGTCTGCCGAACGCTTACTGTCCGGAACCGGGCTGGGTGAATTTTATCAGGCGATCTGTCACTTGGATGGACAACCGGTGGAGGCCCTTACACCGGCGGAAATTTCGGTTCGTGCCCTGGATGGCAGCTGCCCGCGCTGTCTGGAAGTCATGAACCTGTTCTGCGAATGGCTGGGCATCATGGCCTCCAATCTGGTCCTGACCCTGTGGGCCACCGGGGGGGTCTACATCGGCGGCGGCATCATCCCCAAGCTGGGTGACTTCTTTCTGAACTCCGGCTTTCGTTCAGCACTGGAGACCAAAGGCCGTTTCCGCAGCCAGCTCCGGTCCGTCCCGGCCTATGTGATCATGGCTGACCAGCCTGCACTGCGGGGTGCCGCGCGGGCGCTGCACCCGAACTACGAAAAGCTCGGATTGACCCGTCGGGCCTGAGGCCCGGCATGTCAGCACCCACCACTGCTCCAGTCGGCCACAACTTGGTAATCAAGACCGCCGGCAGGACCATGCTCCCACTCCACAGCCAGTGTGCACTGTTCCCGACCGGGATTGCAGCCGGCAGCCGGCAGGCGTGAGATTCTGGCGCTGCCATAGCGGCGTTTGCTGAACTCCAGCCGGGCACTCCGAAACACCATGCAGCTGCCCGGTGCAGACAGGCTGACGGTATCGACACCCTTGCCACCGGAACTGTTGTTGTGCTGAAAGCTGGCTGTGGCAGCATGGGCAACCCCCAGATTCAATATCAGGGTACCCAGCAGTATGATGATCCCTTTTTTCATGATTTTATCCTCATTTTTTACGGGTTCCGGCCACACCGTTCAGGCGGCCTCCGGATTGTGCCAGGGTCATGGAATCCCCCTGGCCGGCAGCAACTGGCAGGTAAACGGTCACTGAGGTGCCCTGCCCATCGGACGAAACGGCCAGTTCAGCCTGGATTTTTTTCGCCCGGTACTGCATGTTTTTCAGGCCGTTTCCACCCGGCCTTTCATCAACAAAACCTTTTCCATTATCACGAATTTCTATCTTGATTCGATTACTCCTGCCGGGCTGGAGTTCCGTGCCAGCCGACAGACTGACCCGCTCACTGCCGGAATGCTTGACCGCATTGGTGACCGCTTCCTGCAGGATGCGCAACAGGTTGAGCGCTCGCTCCGGTCCGAAATCAGCCACCTGTGGCAGTTCATCCACCGCCCATTCCAGCTCCATGCCACAGGCATCCAGCACCGCACTGATCCGGGTCCGGAACATGCCCAGCATGGCGGACAGGTCGGTACTGGCATTGCCGAGGGAATCAATCATCAGCCGCAGGTCATTCAGGGCATTGCGGGCTGAGTCCCGGAGCTGCTCCCGGTCAATGCTGGCGGTATCCAGCTGGCGCAGCATGCTGGTCAGATAAACACCAATGCCGTCATGCATGTCACGCATGATGCGGGAACGCTCGTTCAACAGCACTTCACGCTGCTCGAACTGGCGGATGGTTTCATAGCTTTCGGCGATCCGGCGTCCGCGCTCGGCCACCCGCTGCTCCAGCTCCTGGTTCAGGGTCAGCAGCTTGCGGTTATAGGTTTCCGTGGCCTGCAGCGAGCTGACAAAACGGCGCAGCAGAATCCAGGTGAAAGACAGCATCAGCACCGGGGCACCAAAATGCAGAAACATGCCGTTGACCTGAGAACGCCAGCCCATCTGTACCGTAAAATCATAACTGGCAAAAATGAAGATCACTGCAATCGCGAGCACCAGTGCATACAGCTCCCGGCTGGCGTACTGCTGTCCGATCTTGTGCAGAATGAACAGCAGCACATAGGCACCGTATACCAGCAATACCGGATTCCAGACATAAAGCACCACCAGATAGGCATACGTCCTGGGCAGGACCAGGCACAGCAGCACCACCGGCACCCCGATCATCAGCATCAGGCGCTCCACCTGCGGGTGGGCCTCATGCAGAAAACGGTGCACGAACATTACCCCCAGAAACACGAAACCGCTCAGGCTGAGCATCATCAGCCAGTCCCAGTAAAACACCGGCAGCGGGATGTCCACCACGAACTGGTCCATGGCATTCACGGCCCAGCACAGGCTGGCCAGCGCGAACAGCCCGTATTCGGTCTCCCTGCGGCGGTAGAACCACAGCACGCCGATAAACAGGGAGATCACCAGCAGCGACAGTGCAATGGCACGCGGTATTTCATGGCGGAAAATACCGTGCTCATGATAAGCCGCTTCCAGCACCTCGATCGGTGCCAGATACAGCTTGTCCAGAAAACCACGGGGCACAGGTTCGGCCACCACGTAAACATCAATCCAGTTCCGGCCTTCACGCAGCAGACCCGCCGGAATGGAAAACAGCATCGGACGGGTGGCATTACGGGCCACCGGCTGCTCGAAACTGCCGCCCCAGCCCAACAGCACATCGTTCAGGAATACAGCGGCATTGCTGTTGATGGCGGGCAGGTACAGGCCGTACAGCACCGGCTGATTCCCGCCCAGGTCCAGGGAGATACGGTAAAGACCACGCCCCGACATGAGTTCGGGAAAACTGTCTGTCCGGGTGCGCCATTCATGCGGCAGCTGCACCTCCCGCCCCTGTGCCCCGGCCCGGCCCAGCTGCCGGACACAGTTCAGCAGTTGCGTGGCAATGGGCTCGGGCACGTCACTGGCATAGGCCAGACTGTCACTGATGGAAGGACTGCACACCCCCCCGGAATCCGGGTAAAAGGCAGCCTGCTCCAGCACCAGCGCATCATAGGGCTTGAAGCTGATGCCGGTCAGCTGCCAGGCCGCGACCATGACCAGCAACATGCCGGCCAGCGCCATCAACAGCGGAAACCAGCCACTGACATGAAACGGTCGGGTCAGGACCGTGCGGACACCGGCGGTCATATCCGGTCCAGCATGGCCTTCAGGGCCGCTTCATGGCTGATGCCGGCATTGAGCATGTGTTCCACCACCTGCCGATCCTGCAGCTGGAAACACTGGCAGGCCATGGCAAAAATATCACTGACCGGCACTTCCAGCTGATGCAGCAGCTCAATACCGGCTTCCAGCTCCATGCCATAGGCCAGTTTCAGTACGTCCATGACCTCAATGGCAGACTTGTCGCCCAGCAGCAGCGATTCGGCAATCTGGCGCGCATTCTTCTGCGAGCTGGCAGCACCGCCCTGCTGGCGCATGGTGAGCTGCCCCATGCGCCAGCCTTCATAGACGGCCTCATTACGCGAATTCACTTCCAGCTTGCGGTAGATGCGCTTGATGTGGGAAGCCACGGTGTGCGGGGAAATGTCCAGCGAACGGGCAATCTCCTTGTTGGAGTAACCGCGGGAAATGTACTGCAGCACCATTTTTTCCTTGGGAGTCAGCAGGTTGTCTGAATCACCCCCGTCCGGGGAGACGGCAGCCTCGGTCACATCCTCATGCTGAAAGTAATCCAGGATATAGCGTGCAATGGCCGGGCTGATGGGGGAGCCGCCCTGCAGCAACTGCTCGACCGCACTCAGGATATGCTCATGGGACTCGTCCTTGAGCAGGTAGCCACCGGCACCGGCCTTGATGGCCTCCACCACGCTGTTTTCGTCGCCAAAGCGTGAAATAACCATGATTTCCGCCCGCGGATGCAGCTGCCGGGTCTGTTCGATCAGCTGCTTGCCATTGCCGTCCGGCAACCCCAGGTCCGTGAGCAGTACATCCGGTGCCTGCTGCTCCAGCCATGCGGACGCCTCGGAAAATGTCCCGGCCATCCCGACAACCTCCAGCTCAGGAGCCTGTGCCAGAATAGCAGCGAGACGTTGCAGGGTCGGGGTATCATCTTCTACCAGGAAAACCCGTTGCTTCCGTTTGTTCATCATTTTTTCACCTTAAAATGTTCCGGTCTTCCATCTCTGTCTTTATATACAGGATGCTGGTTTGCGAATATCCCTCAAATCAGGGATGCACGCGTAACGCACGGCCCGGCATCAGGCTGGTCCCTCAAACAGGGGAGCCGGTTTTTCAGCACAATACCCATCTACGGGATACCGTCCGGCGGCCCTGGCTGGCAAGATGGATTCCACGATGACGACACACAAGACGCCATCTCCACCAAAACTCACCAATCGAGGGACTGACCATGAAAACGTTCGCCACAGCCATCGCCGCCGCCGTTCTGGGTTTCGGACTCAATACTGCCGCCCATGCCGATTCAGTGTACTTCAAGAATCCGATCAATTTCGCCGGTACCGGTTGCCCGGCCAACTCAATCGCCGTCAGCGGTGCCAATAGCGCCACCCTGAGCATCCTGTTCGACCAGTACGACGCCGGCAACAACTCCATCACCGGCCTGAACCGTTCCGCCTGCAGCTTCGCGGTACCGGTGCACGTGCCACAAGGCATGCAGGTTTCAATCATGACCGCCGACTGGCAGGGCTTCGCCCAGGGCCGTACCCAGCTGAGCCGCAAATACTTCTTTGCCGGTGCACCGGCCCAGCCCTGGCTGCGCAACAACTACAACTCCGGTGGTGGCCGCGACTTCCTGGAGCGTGACAACCTGATCCACAGCACCACCACCTGGGCCCCCTGTGGCCGTGATGTCCAGCTGCGCATCAACAGCAACATCCGTACCCTGGGGGGCAACAGCTACATGGCGGTGGATACTGTCGACCTGCAGAACCGGGTGGTGTTCCGGGTTCAATGGAGGAACTGCCGCTGAGCGCCTCCCGTCTGCAGACCCGTTCCGGCAGCCTCCTCCCGGCCCCAAACCGTGCCGGAACGGTTCAGGGCTTATCCCCGGCCAGTACACCTGACCGGGGATAAGCCTTTTCCGGCGGCCCCCACCGCCCGCCGTTTCATTACCCGCCGAATCCATCGGCCTGCAAAGGACGACGACCATGAAAACCCCGACGCACCGTCTATCTGCTTTTCTGCTGGGTGCCCTGCTCAGCATGCTGTCCCCCCTGGCACCCGCCACGGAGAATCCTGCCACCGGCAACAGCGACCGCATCCATTTCAAGGGGCTGCTGGCCATGGCCGGTACCGGCTGCCCGGCCAATACACCCGAGCCCAGCGGTGTCGGCACTACCGACCTGGAACTCCGCTTCAGGCACTATGATGCCGGCAAGGGCTCCGGAACCGACCTTGAGCGCAGCGCCTGCAGCTTTGCCCTCCCGGTACACGTGCCACAAGGTATGCAGGTTTCGGTCATGACCACGGACTGGGTGGTCTATGTCCGGGGCAAGGCACAGCTGAGCCGCAAATACTTCTTTGCCGGCGCCCCGGAACAACCCTGGCAGCGCAATGACTATGACAGCGCCCGGGGAGAATACTTCACCGAACACGACACCCCGCTCACGGCAACCGCTGCCTGGACCCCCTGCGGGCAGGATGTCACCCTGCGCATCAACAGCAATATCCGGGTACGCAACAGCGACAGTTACATTGCCGTCCACCCGGTCGGCAGCAGCATCCCCCCGGATCAGGGACGCATCCGCTTCACCCTGATGGCCCGGGCCTGCCAGTGAGCAGGCACAATGGTTCCCGTACCGTCCTCCCCGAAACAGGGGAGGCACATTCAGCCACCGATACTCATCTACGGGATGTTCCGGAACCGGCATCAATGGCAACATGGGTCCCAGATGACAGAGAGGCCGGCGAAAAGAACACCGGCTGTCATCCAAACAGAATTGACAGAACGAAACCATTGAGACATGACACAATTGTCAGTCAGCAAATAACCATCAAGTTATCAGTTAAAGGAAAACCATCAATGAAAGCTTTAGCCACCGTATTTGCCGCAACTCTGGCTGGTCTGGCCCTGAATGCCCCCGTCTCTGCCGCCGATTCCGTTTATTTCAAGAATCCGGTCAATTTCGCCGGTACCGGCTGCCCGGCGGGTTCCATCGCCGTCACCGGTGCCAATACCGACACCCTGAGTGTCCTGTTCGACCAGTATGACGCCGGCAACAACGCCATTACCGGGCTGAGCCGCTCCTCCTGCAACTTCGCGGTCCCGGTACATGTTCCCCAGGGAATGCAGGTTTCCGTCATGACTGCCGACTGGCAGGGTTTCGCTCAGGGCCGTACCCAGCTGAGCCGCAAATACTTCTTTGCCGGTGCACCGGGCCAGCCCTGGCTGCGCAATGACTACTATGCCCCGAACGGCAAGGACTTTCTGGAGCGGGATGGCCTGATGCACTCCTCCAGTACCTGGGCACCTTGCGGACAGGACATCCAGCTGCGCATCAACAGCAACATCCGCACCCTGGGAGGCAGCAGCTACATGGCGGTGGATACGGTTGACCTCAAGAACAAGGTGGTCTTCCAGCTGCAATGGAGAAACTGCCGCTGATACGCCGCAGGCACCACAAATCGGACAAGACATAAAAACGGGAAAGGCAAAAGGTATCCGTAAAACAAACACCGACTGTTCACTCTCCTTCCTTTACGTCCCCCCGCACGGTTACGCTGTGCGGGGTCTTTTTATGGCCCGCGCCCCCCGGCATCAATGCATGGTCGGTGACGCCGAGAGCTGCAGCATGCCGCCGCTGCCATCCTCCCCCAGCCGCTGCATCAGGGCATCCTGAGCCGACAGGGGCAACTCACCGTCCGCGCAGTGATTGCGCTGATAACTGCCATCGGCACTCAGCTGCCAGGACAGGATGTTATCCTGCAGGTAAAGTGCAAAAGCCTCTTCGCGGATGCGTTGACGCAGCTCCGGATCCAGAATCGGAAAAGCCACCTCGACCCGGCGGAAAAAATTGCGCGGCATCCAGTCGGCACTGGCGCAATACAGGGATTCTTCCCCGTTATTGAGGAAATAATAAACCCGTGGATGCTCCAGAAAACGCCCCATGACCGAACGCACGCGGATGTTTTCCGACACCCCCGGAATGCCCGGACGCAGGCAGCAGATGCCGCGAATGATGAGGTCGATCTGCACCCCGGCACAGGAAGCCCGATACAGATTCTCAATCAGCTCCGGTTCAATCAGGGCGTTCAGGCGCGCCATGATGTGTGCGGGTCGCCCTGCACGGGCGTGTCCGGTTTCACGCTCGATCTTGATCATGAGGGCGCCGTGCAGGCTGAAAGGCGATTCCAGCAGGTAACGCAAGCCGTGCAGACGCCCGAGGCCGGTGAGCATGTGGAAGACCCGGTGCACATCCTCGGTCATGCCGGGATGCGCGGTGAACAGGCTGAAGTCGGTATAGGCGCGGGCGGTACCGGCATGATAATTGCCGGTGCCCAGCTGGGCATAACGGCGCAGTCCGTCCTCGTCACGCCGGACCACCAGACACATCTTGGCATGGGTCTTGTAGCCCACCACGCCATACAGGACATGCACATTGGCCTGCTGCAGGCGACTGGTCAGGTCGATATTGGCCTCCTCATCAAACCGTGCCCGCAGCTCCACCACCACCGTCACTTCCTTGCCGGCCCGGGCCGCCCGCATCAGGATGTCGATCAGGGGCGAATTCTTGCCGGTACGGTACAGGGTGAGCTTGATGGCCAGTACCTTGCTGTCACGGGCGGCCTGATCCAGGAAATCCAGCATGGGGGCAAAAGACTGATAGGGCTGATGCACCAGGACATCACGCCTGCGGATGCGTGCGAACATGTTGCGATGCGCCCCCTCCCGTAACAGCGGCAGGCCCTGCTTGAAAGCCCGGAAACGCAGGTCGGGGCGATCCGCCAGATCCACCACCTGCATCAGGCGGTTGAGATTGACCGGACCATCGACCCGGTAGACTTCACGCTCGGCAAGGCTGAAATGGCTGCGCAGAAAGTCAATGCTTTCCAGCGGGCAGTGCTCCGCCACCTCCAGGCGCACCGCCGCCCCGTAATTGCGGTGGGCCAGCTCCCCCTTCATGGCCTTGAGCAGGTCATCAATCTCCTCCTCGTCCACATACATGTTGCTGTTGCGCGTCACCCGGAACTGGTAACAGCCTTCCACGTCCATGCCCGGAAACAGGCGGTTGATGAAGGCATGCATGACCGAGGACAGAAACACGAAACTGTCACTGCTGGGGGCAATGTCAGCCGGCAGGCGGATGATGCGCGGTAGTACCCGCGGAGCCTGCACGATGGCGGCATTGAGTTCACGCCCGAAGGCATCAGTACCGTGCAGCTGAATGATGAAATTCAGGCTCTTGTTGATCACGTTCGGGAACGGATGGGCCGGATCCAGCCCCAGCGGGCTTAAAAGCGGCAACAGCTCACGATCAAAATAATCACTCAGCCAGGTACGCTGGGCCTCGTTCCAGTGCGTGCGGCGCAGGAAATAAACCTGTTCACGCTTCAGAGCCGGAATCAGCACCGTGTTCAGCAGGCTGTACTGCGCCTCCACCAGTGCATGGGAGCGTACGGAAATCTCGTTCAGCACCTGTCCCGGTGACATGCCGTCCGGTGAGGAGGGATGCAGGCCCAGGGCAATCTGCTGCTTGAGGCTGCCGACCCGGACCTCAAAAAACTCGTCCAGGTTGGAGCTGGAAATGCACAGGAACCGCAGGCGCTCCAGCAGCGGCAGCTGCTCGTCCATGGCCAGCTCCAGCACACGCTGGTTAAAGGCCAGCAGGCTCAGTTCACGGTTGATGAAATACTCAAACTGGTTCAATCGTTGCAGGGTCATGTTTTTCTCTTTCTGACGCAGTCCATTGGGATTTGCACTGACACGATGGCAGAATAACCCGTGCAGTATGAACAATTAATGACAAATCTGCTAAAAACCCCCTATTCTGTTTCACCCATCCAGACACAAGGAAACCGACATGCCCGCTCCCGTTATCGGCCAGACCGTCGAGGCCCCCGAAGCCCCCATGACCTCCGGCAAAAACTTCCGGCTGGCGGACTTTCATGACAAGGCACATGTCGTGCTTTATTTTTATCCCAAGGACAATACTCCCGGTTGCACCACCGAAGGTCAGGACTTCCGGGATGCCTGGGCGGACTTTCAGGCTGCAGGCGCAGCAGTGTTCGGCATTTCCCGCGACTCACTGAAAATGCACGAAAACTTTCGTACCCGGCAGGACTTTCCGTTTGAGCTGATTGCCGATACGGAAGAAAACCTGTGCCGCTACTTTGAGGTCATCAAGCTGAAAAACCTGTATGGCAGACAGGTACTCGGCATTGAACGCAGCACCTTCCTGATTGACAAAAACGGGGTGTTGCGACAGGAATGGCGCAAAGTCAAAGTCAAGGCGCATGTGGCACAGGTCCTTCAGGCGGTGCAGGCACTCTGAGCCTGTGCCGGCCCCAACCAAACCGGAATCCAAAGAGCGAAAAACAAGCATGACTGAAAAAAAATCTTCCAGAAAACCGTCCAGACAGACTTCCACCGTGCCGGCACGGCGTCTTTTTGTGCTGGACACCAACGTCCTGATGCATGATCCGACCGCGCTGTTCCGCTTTCAGGAGCACGACATCTACCTGCCCATGGTGGTGCTGGAGGAACTGGACCGGGGCAAGAAAGGCGTGTCCGAAGTGGCCCGCAACGTGCGTCAGGTCAACCGCTTTCTGGATGACCTGATTCAGGCTCACAAGGATCAGCCGCTGCATGAGGGCATCGAGCTGGACAACAATCCGGTGTTCAGCAACGGCAGCAGTGCCCACGGTCGCCTGTTCTTCCAGACCGATGTGCTGGATGCCGCCCCCCTGCCCCAGCTGCCGGGCAACTCGGTGGACAACACCATTCTCGGCGTGGCCCTGCACCTGTGCAGCCAGCAGCCGCAGCGCGAGGTGATCCTGGTATCCAAGGACATCAACCTGCGCATCAAGGCCAATATCGTCGGTCTGGTCGCCGAGGATTATTTCAATGATCAGGTGCTGGAAGATGCCGACCTGCTGCCGGTCGGCTTTCATGAGCTGCCCGAAGGCTTCTGGGAGGAGCATGGCAAGGACGTGGATTCCTGGCAGGACCACGGCCACACCTTCTACCGCATCAAGGGGCCGCTGGCAGGCGAGTGGGCACCGGGGGCGTTCCTGTATCAGGACCAGGAACACGGCTTTCAGGCCATTGTGCGCAGAAGCCGCAATGAGCACGCCACGGTCGAGACCATCCGCGACTACACCGAGGAAAAGCATGCGGTCTGGGGCATCAGCGCCCGCAACCGCGAGCAGAATTTCGCCCTCAACCTGCTGATGGACCCGGACATTGACTTGGTGACCCTGCTCGGGGCTGCCGGTACCGGCAAGACCCTGCTGACCCTGGCGGCGGGTCTGGCCCAGACCTTGGACGAACAGCTGTACAAGGAAATCATCATGACCCGCGTCACGGTCCCGGTGGGTGAGGATATCGGCTTCCTGCCCGGTACCGAGGAAGAAAAAATGGCACCCTGGATGGGCGCACTGATGGACAATCTGGAAGTGCTGACCCAGCCCAGCAACAACGGCAAATGGGCGCGCAACAGCACCGACGAGTTCCTGCTCAGCAAGATCAAGATCAAGTCGCTCAACTTCATGCGCGGGCGCACCTTCCTGAATCGCTACCTGATCATCGACGAAGCCCAGAACCTGACCCCGAAACAGATGAAGACCCTGATCACCCGTGCCGGCCCCGGTACCAAGGTGGTGTGCATCGGCAATATTGCCCAGATTGACACGCCCTACCTGACCGAGACCTCTTCGGGCCTGACCTACGTGGTGGACCGGTTCCGGCGCTGGGAACACAGCGGACACATCACCCTGCGCCGGGGTGAGCGTTCACGGCTGGCGGATTTTGCTTCGGACAACCTGTAACGGAGCCGGGGTTTCAGGCAAAACGCCGGCAGCCCGCGCAATTACCGGTGGCTGACCGTCAAGCCCGGCTGGTCAGCCCCGCCTTCCGGTGGATGGCTTCGTAACAGGCATCCGTGCCGGCAGTCCGAAGCGCTCCTCAAAGCGGGCAAAAACGGCCAGCTCCTTGTACGAATCCCGGTTGACATTACCCTAACACTTCAGCCCGATCACCACATCCATCACATTGGTGCCGGTCGGGCCAGTATGGATCAGGTCGCCACTGGCTGCCAGAAAAGTGCCGGAATCCGCACGCTGCAGACTGCCTTCAGCCGCACCGGCCACAATACGGCCACGGGCACAGCTGGCCCCGTCAACCAGCGCCCCGGCATCGGCAGACAGGCCATCACTGCCATCCGTGCCGGCAGCCAGCAGCAGCAGATTCTCCTGCCCCTGCATGGCCACGGCGGCACTGAGGGCCAGATGCTGGTTGCGCCCGCCACGACCGGGCCGGGCCGGCAGCCTGACCGTGGTTTCCCCGCCCCAGAGGTGAATGCCTGCCACACCCTGCTGCAGGACACTGACACACTGCCGCGCCTCATCAGCGGTATCGCCATTCAGAAACCGGGGTTCAAGCCGCACCGGATAACCCAGCTCACGAGCCCGCTCCTGCATCGCCGCCAGTGCCAGCGCATTACTGGCGACAATCTGCCACTGAAATGCCGGGGCCGGCTCAAGCGCGGCAAAAGCCGGCAGACGCTGCTTCCATGCTGCCGGCAAATCCGGCGGCACAGCATCCCGCTCCGGTGGAAACAGCAGCCCGGAACCGATACTGGAAGGATGGTCCCCCTCCACATCGGAAATCAGCAGCGCACGGACCGGCCTGGCACCGACAAACTGCCAGAGCCTGCCCCCCTTGATCTGCGAAAGGCGCTGCCGCACCGCATTCATGCTGCCAATGTCATAACCCGCCCCGAGCATGAAGCGGGTCAGGCTGCGCAGCGCTTCCAGCGTCCAGTCTCCGGTCAGCACCTCACACAGACTGGATGCCCCGCCTGAAATCAGGAACAGACAGGGCTCTCCGGCAGGTAACTGCTGCAGATAGGCAATCAGGTGCCGACCCGCCGCCAGCGAGGAGTCATCCGGAACCGGGTGCGCCGCCTCAATCAGGCGATAGCGGGTACCAGAACGCAAGGCCGCCGAAAAATGGCCGGTTTTGCTGATCAGCAGGGCACTGCGGACGGCATCCCCGAGATAGCGCTCCGCTCCCTGAAACATGGCCTCTGCAGCCTTGCCGATGGCCACCACATGGGTAGCGGTACACACTTCGTCCTGTGCCAGCAGGGCCTGATAAACCGCGTTATCGCCTCTGACGGCATCCAGACCTGCCGTATAAATAGCCAAAAGCTGTTCACGTCGTGTCTTCATCAGTCGAGTTTCCCAAAATCTGCGCTCCCACGCCCGTTGCCACTATAGAAGAGATGAATCCGCATCAGATTGTAATACACCACCCCTGCATCCAGCACTGCATGGAGTTTACCCTGTTGCACATTTTTTAATCTCATTCCTGTCACACGTCCACTCAGCACGCAGCTTTTGCAGTCTCCACATCTCAAACTGTTGCGCCCACAACTGACGAATTTCAGTCTGGACAGCCAATATAGTACCCACCGGTGATCCCGTTCCACCAGATGCTGGGTTTTTCAGAAGCCTGTACATAACTGCATTCCAGCCTTTGAACCACCTGAAAAAGTATGCTACGTTATCCGGCCATAACCATAGGACTGACAGGAGAGTGCTGCTCCCGCAGCCGCCGAAGGCGCATTACGCCCGTAAACGCTCAGGCAAAAGGACTGTCATGACTGTTAACTCTGGAGAGTGGTGCCAGGCACCCACCGAAGGGCAGTAACCGGATTTGCAGGTATGCATCCGGGAATCTCTCAGGTAAAACGGACAGAGGGGCGGCAGGCGATCAACCTGCCGCCCCTTTTTTTATTACCGATTTCCGGAGGATGACAATGCAACAGACAGCCCTTCACCAGCGCCACCTGCAGGCTGGCGCCAGAATGGTCGACTTCGCCGGCTGGAACATGCCGATTCATTATGGCTCCCAGCTCAATGAACACAAACAGGTGCGTTCCGATGCCGGCCTGTTCGATGTCTCGCACATGGTCATCGTCGACATTCACGGCCCCGGTGCCAAATCCTGGCTGCAGCAGCTGCTGGCCAATGATGTCGCCCGCCTGACCACCCCCGGCAAGGCGCTGTACAGCTGCATGCTCAACCCCGAAGGCGGGGTGATTGACGACCTGATCGTGTATTACCGCACTGATACCTGCTACCGCATGGTGGTGAACGCCGCCACCCGCCAGCAGGATCTGGACTGGATGCAGCAACAGGTGGCCGGCTTTGACCTCACCCTGACCGAACGTACCGACCTGTCCATGCTGGCCGTGCAGGGGCCGAATGCGCGTGCCAGGGTACTTTCGATCCTGCCACCGGATCAGGCCGCCACAGCAGCCAGCCTCCAGCCCTTTTTCGGGGCCGGGATCGGGGACTGGTTTATCGCCAGCACCGGCTATACCGGTGAAGATGGCTTCGAAATCATGCTGCCGCATGCCGAAGCACAAAAAGCCTGGGATGCCCTGCTGGCTGCCGGGGTGGCTCCGATCGGGCTGGGGGCACGCGATACCCTGCGCCTGGAGGCAGGCATGAACCTGTATGGTCATGACATGGACCAGACCACCTCACCCTTGGTATCCGGTCTGGCCTGGACCATTGCCTTTGAGCCCGAAGCCCGGGATTTCATCGGTCGGTCGGCACTGGAGGCGGAAAAGGCCGCCGGGGTCAAACAGCGTCTGGTCGGACTGGTACTGGAAGGCAAAGGCGTCCTGCGCAGCCACATGCGCGTGGTCTGTAGCCATGGCGAAGGTGAAACCACCTCCGGCACCTTCTCCCCCACCCTGGGAAAGGCGATTGCGCTGGCCCGGATTCCGGTGGCATCCGGTGATGGTTGTGAAGTGGACATTCGCGGTAAACTGGTGCCCGCCCGGATTGTACGCCCCTGCTTTGTCAGGCATGGCAAGGCAGTCGTGGCACTTTAAACGGATTCAGTGCAGCGGCCCGCAAGACCGGTGCACACCCCAATGACCCGATTTTTCAGGAGTTTTCAGCAATGAGCATGATCCCCAAGGATTTGAAATACACCGCCTCTCACGAGTGGGTGCGCGACAACGACGATGGCACCGTGACCATCGGCATCACCGACCACGCCCAGGAGCTGCTGGGGGATCTGGTGCATCTGGAGCTGCCGGAAGTGGACAGCGAATACGGGCTGGAGGATGCCATTGCCGTGGCCGAATCCGTCAAGGCCGCCTCCGATATTTATGCACCGGTCTCCGGTACCGTGGTCGAGGTCAATGAAGGCGTACTGGATGCCCCGGAGCTGGTGAACTCGGATGCCTACGGTGAAGGCTGGCTGTTCACCATTCGCCTGGATGATGAAGATGAACTGCAGGAGCTGATGGATGCGTCGGCCTACCGTGCCATGCTGGAGGAGGAATCCGGCGAGGATGGCGCTGAAGACGATGACGACTTCGACGCTGAAGATGAAGATGAAGACGGTTACGATGACGACGATCATGATGAGGATGACGACGGCGACAATGGCAACAGGAAGGGCAGGAAGTAACACATGACCGACCTTCACGCCCTGGAAGCACACGACCGTTTCATCCGCCGCCACAATGGCCCGGATGCCGCTGAAACCGCAGCCATGCTGGCTGAACTCGGGCTGGAATCACTGGATCAGCTGGTGGAACAGACCCTGCCGCATGCCATCCGCCTGCAGGCTCCACTGGCCCTTCCGGCCAGCCGCAGTGAGCAGGCCGTGCTGGAAACCCTGCAGCAGCTGGCCAGCCGTAACCGCATCAACCGGTCCTTCATCGGGCTGGGGTATTACGATACCGTGGTGCCGCCGGTCATTCTGCGCAATGTGCTGGAAAATCCGGGCTGGTATACGGCTTACACGCCTTATCAGCCGGAAATTTCCCAAGGGCGTCTGGAAGGTCTGCTGAATTTCCAGCAGATGGTCATGGACCTGAGCGGCATGGAAATCGCCAATGCCTCCCTGCTGGATGAGGCTACAGCGGCGGCAGAGGCCATGGCCCTGTGCCGCCGTTCCAACCGCAAGGTCAAGGCCGACCGTTTTTTTGTGGCGGACGATGTGCTGCCGCAGACCTTGGATGTGCTGCGCACCCGCGCCTATTACTTCGGCATTGAACTGGTGGTCGGCAACCCGGCTACCGATCTGGTCGCACAGGAGGTCTTCGGGGTGCTGCTGCAATACCCCGGTGCTGACGGGGGCATTCCGGACCTCAAGGCCCTGATCGAGCAGGCCCATGCCCGGAACGCGCTGGTGTGTGTGGCTGCCGATATCATGAGCCTGGTGCTGCTGACCCCGCCGGGTGAGCTCGGGGCAGATGTGGTGGTCGGCTCCACCCAGCGTTTCGGCGTCCCCATGGGTTATGGGGGGCCACATGCGGCCTATTTCGCCACCCGCGATGCCTACAAGCGCACCATGCCCGGACGGGTGATCGGGGTATCGGTCGATGCCCGTGGCAAGCCGGCTTATCGCATGGCGATGCAGACCCGCGAGCAGCATATCCGGCGTGAAAAAGCCACCTCCAACATTTGTACGGCTCAGGCACTGCTGGCCAACATGGCGGGATTCTATGCGGTCTACCACGGCCCCGAAGGGCTCAAGACCATCGCAGCCCGCATTGAGCGCCTGACTGCCATTCTGGCACTGGGCCTGACCCGGAAAGGGCTGCAGTTGCGGCATGACAGCTGGTTTGACACCCTCACGCTGCAGGTCGGTGAACAGCAGTCGGCCCTGTATCAGCGTGCCCTGAATGCCGGCCTGAACCTGCGCCAGGTCGGGACGGATGCCCTGGGGATCAGTCTGGATGAGCGCAAGACCCGCGCCGATGTGCTGGCCTTGTTTGATGCCCTGCTGGGTGCGGATCACGGGCTGGATGTGGAGGCGCTGGACAGTGAAGTGCAGTTGCGCAGTTTCAGCGGCATTCCGGCAGCGCTGAAACGCAGCTCCCCGTTCCTGACCCACGAAGTCTTCAGGCGCCACCATTCCGAAACCAGTATGCTGCGCTACCTCAAGCAGCTGGAAAACCGCGATTATTCACTGGTGCACGGCATGATTCCACTCGGCTCCTGCACCATGAAGCTCAATGCCAGCAGTGAGATGCTGCCCATCACCTGGCCGGCCTTTGCCGACATGCACCCTATGGCTCCGGATGACCAGACTACCGGCTACCGGCAGATGATTGATGAACTGGCGGCTGCACTGGCAGAAATCACCGGCTACGATGCCATTTCCATGCAGCCCAACTCCGGAGCGCAGGGAGAATATGCCGGGCTGGTCGCCATCCGCCGCTACCAGCGCAGTCTGGGGCAGGAACAGCGCGATGTGTGCCTGATCCCGAGTTCTGCCCATGGTACCAATCCGGCTTCTGCGGCCATGGCCGGCCTCAGGATCGTGATTGTGGAATGTGACGACAACGGCAATGTGGATGTGGATGACCTGCGAGCCAAGGCCGGTCAGCATGCTGACCGCCTGTCCTGCATCATGATCACCTACCCCTCCACCCATGGCGTGTTTGAAGAAGCCATCGTGGATATCTGCGCCATCGTGCATGAACACGGCGGACAGGTCTACATGGACGGGGCCAACATGAACGCTCAGGTCGGGCTGTCCAAACCGGGCCGGTTCGGTTCCGATGTGTCTCACCTCAACCTGCACAAGACTTTCTGCATTCCGCATGGCGGCGGGGGTCCCGGCATGGGACCGATCGGTGTCAGATCGCATCTGGCCCCGTTCCTGTCCGGTCATGTGTGGCGCAGTGACAAAACAGATACCGCAGGGGCCGGTGCGGTTGCCGCCGCCCCGTTCGGCAGTGCCTCCATTCTGCCGATCTCCTGGGTCTATCTGCAGCTGATGGGGGCACAGGGCCTCAGGCAGGCGACGGAACTGGCCATCCTGAATGCCAATTACGTTGCCGCACGTCTGGACGGTCATTACCCGATCCTGTACCGGGGGCGTCAGGGACGGGTGGCGCACGAGTGCATCATTGACATTCGCCCCCTGAAAGCGGCCTCCGGCATCAGTGATGAAGATATTGCCAAACGCCTGATGGATTATGGCTTTCATGCGCCCACCATGTCTTTTCCGGTGGCCGGTACCCTGATGATCGAACCGACCGAATCGGAATCCCGGGCAGAGCTGGACCGCTTTTGTGAGGCCATGATCAGTATTCGGGATGAAACCCGCCGGGTACAGAATGGCGAATGGCCGCAGGACAACAACCCGCTGGTGCGTGCGCCGCATACGCTGGAAGACCTGCTGGACTGGGACCGGCCCTATGAGGCGCGGCTGGCGATCCTGCCCGGCAACACCCCCGCGCACGTCAAGTTCTGGCCCAGCGTGAACCGGGTGGATAATGTCTACGGCGACCGGCATCTGGTGTGCTCCTGTGCACCGGTTGACAGTTATCGCTGAGTATCCGTAAGCCTTGCTCTGGGGGCCAGACTTGAGTGAGTCTGGCCCTTCCACTTGGCATCAGGGACTGACCTGCACGAACCTGTTTTGCCCTCCCGGGCTGCAGTTTCAACTGCAGCCCTATCCCCACATCAGCGTATGAGCAGCCGATCGACCATCGCTGGTGCTGTACCAAGATAATTAGCGGGCGTTGTCAGTTCTCGTACACGGTCCTTGCCTAGCGGACCGACTACTTCGGCCACGTCGATCAGCACATCGTACAGGCTTTGATCGTTGGCAATCGCCTGCCGGCAGGCCCCATAGACCAGATCATGTGCCGCAACCCGGCCGGTATGGGGGGCAAGCGCCATCATCACGGCCTCTGCCACGATCAGCCCGCGCGAATGGTTCAGGTTGCGTGCCATCGCATCGGGGTGAACGACAAGGCCACCCAACATGAATTGCGCCTGTGCCAAAGCGCCCGATGCCATGCTGAACGCTTCTGGAACAGCGGACCATTCCAGATGCCAGGGTCCGGTTGCACGCTCGAAATCGTGCAGCAAAGCATCATACATCGTCGCCGCGTGGTTTCTTAGCAGACGAGCGGACGCGAGCAGCAGTTCGCAACTGACCGGGTTCTGCTTTTGCGGCATGGTCGAACTTGCCCCGCGATGGCGCACGAAAGGCTCGGAGACCTCGCCCAATTCTGTCGTCATCATGATGGAAATGTCGGTGGCGATCTTTCCCAGCGATCCGCCGATCATCGCCAACAAACTGACGGCCTCGGCGATGCTGTCGCGCATCGAATGCCAAGTGATCGAGGGCACACCAAGACCTAATTCCGCCGCAAGTTCACGCTGGACATCCAGCCCATCGGCACCAAGCGAGGCAAGCGTACCCGACGCACCAGAGAATTCGACCACCAGCAGGCGCGGGCGCAGCTGCCCGAGCCGCTCAAGATGCCGGTCGAAGGCCGACAGCCAGACCGCCGCCTTCCATCCGAAGGTCACCGGCAGGGCGTGTTGAAGATGCGTGCGCCCGGCCATCGGCGTATCGCGATGGGCGTGGGCCAGACCGGCCAGAGTCGCCCGGACGTCCTTCAGCCGCCGCTCGATCAGGTCCAGGGCACCCGCCAGTTGCAAGATCGTGGCGGTATCCATGATGTCCTGCGTGGTCGCGCCCCAATGCAGGTATCGTCCGGCTTCGCCAGCCGCCGCCGACATCTGTTCGACCAGCGGCAGGATCGGATAGCCGACGATTTCGGTCTCATGCGCCATACGGTCCATGTCCAGATCAAGGCCTTCGGCAGCGCCTGCGATTCCCTCCGCAACCTCTTTCGGCACGATGCCGAGGCGCGCTTGCGCGCGCGCCAAGGCAACTTCGGTCCGCTTGCAGGCATCCAGATAGGCCGCAGCGGACATGATTCCGCGCATCTCGTCATCGGCGAAGCTTCGGCCCCAAAGGGGATTATCCAGAAGCGAAACCGCACTGGCGGAAAATTCGGGTTTCATCTTATTCCATCCCTTCCGGCAAAGCACCTGCAGGCAGTTCGATACCCTGCTCACGGTAATAGCGCACGGCGCCGGGGTGATAGGGCAGCACATCGTTGGCGCCGGCATTCGCGAC
The DNA here is from genome assembly GCA_020442915.1 of Thiothrix sp. GTDB lineage: Bacteria > Pseudomonadota > Gammaproteobacteria > Thiotrichales > Thiotrichaceae > Thiolinea. The sequence continues at coordinate 81,651 of JAGRJD010000001.1, forward strand.
CAGCGTCTCAACAGCCGCCGCGTGTGTCGCCACGAGATCGTCATGCTTCTCGAACACCGTCTTCACGATTTCATAGGCCAGGCTTTCCGGCATCTCGGCATTGGCGAAGGCCACGTTCCACATAGCGACAGTTTCGATCGGCCCGGTTTGTGACGAATAGGTGCCCTCGGGAATGGTGAAGGACTGTGCAAAAGGCGACATCTCCTCGATCACCTTGATCTCGTCCAGGGTGAAGCCGAACATCACCGTCGGCGCGAGCGTCTCAAGCTCGGTGAAGGCGGCGATGGGGATGCCTGCTGCCGTGGTAACGGCGTCAAGCCGACCGTCGGCGAGTTGCGAGGTCTGGTCACCGATGGGACCGTTCTGAATGCTGCTCTCCACCTTCAGCGCGCCAAGCCAGCGTTCCCAATAGGTGCCGCCGGTGCCACCGCGTGGGCCGGTTCCGATGGTTTTGCCGGCGAGGTCGCTGACGCTGGAGATGCCGGAACGCTGAAGTGCTGCACCCTGGAACGGCGTCAGATACATCGGGAAGAGCGCCCGCAAAGACGTGTATTCCGTGCCGGGATTCATGTCGAGTTCGCCATGCATGGCCTCGTAGGCCGGCCCCATGGTCGTCATGCCGATATCGATGCGATTACCGTCAACCAGCACGATGTTATGCGCCGGCCCCTGGGTCTGCTGGGTCGATGCGGTCACCCCAAGGGTCTCTGACAAGATGCTTGCAAGTCCTTGACCATAGATGGCGTAAGTTCCGCCGGGCGATGCCGTGCCCACGACCAGCGTAGAGGGCCAGTCCGAACGGTCTGCGTCCTGGGCAATCGCCGTGGTGGCCGCGAGGGCGAAGAAAACGGATGTGAGTGTCAGTTTAGTCATGATGTCCTCCTATTGATGACTTGGATCAGGTCTTATTGCCGCGGACGCCTGAGCGTGTCGGGAACGCGCCCCGCAACATCAGCAGGCCAAGGCAGAGTGCGATGCCCACAAGGTCGGTGTAGATGTCACCCGCAATCAGCAATCCGGCGGCAGCAACAAAGGCAATGCGGATCAGGGCCGGCAATTTGCCGCGCAACCAGCCCTCGCTGGCGATCGCCAATGCCCAGACACCGGCGGCGGCGGTCAGCGACGTGCGGATGATTTCGAGAACGCTACCCTCCATCAGCACGCCCTGATTGTGAATGAACAGGAACGGCACGAGGAAGGCGGCGATGCCAAAACGCACGGCCTTGAAGGCGGTTTCCCACGGATCGGCCCCGGCCAGCGCCGCGCCAGCGAAGGCTGACAATGCGATCGGCGGCGTGATGGTCGAGATTACCGCGAAATAGAAGATGAACAGGTGGACCGGCAGCATCGGCAGTCCCATCCGCTGTAACGCGGGTGCCACGACGCTGGCGGCGATGGCATAGGCAGCGGTGGTCGGCATACCCATCCCCAGGATCAGCGAGATGATCATGCCGAAGATCAAAGCCAGCATCTCGGATTGCCCGGCGATGCTGAGCAGCAGCGATGAAAAGCGCCCGCCAAGCCCGGTCAGACCGATCACCCCGACAACGATCCCTGCGCATGCGCAGACGGCGGCCAGTTGCAGCGATTGACGGGTGCCGGCGGCCAGTGCCGCGCCGATATCCTGTGCGGTCCCGCCAAGCGCCGTGCCGATAGCGTTGCGGCGCCCACCCAGAGCCCAGCCGACGACAAGGGCGACCAGGCCGATCATCGTGGCGATGGCGCCATGCGTATTGGCCGCCAGATTCGGCATGGCCGAAATCGTGAAGATCGCCGATGCCATGGGCGCGGCCAGCAGCCGCGTATCCAGATCCAGCCGCTGTTGCAGCATCACGAGGACGGCGATGGCGATGCCCCAGCTACCGGCCGAGATGATCGAATAGCCACCGGCCAGAAAGGTGATCAGCACGGCCAGAGGTGCCAGCATAAAAGCATTGCGCAGAAGCGGACGCAGCGGCGGCAATTCCGAACGCGGCAGACCCTCGATGCCTTCCTTGCGGGCTTGCAGGTCGATATGCAGGTAGACCGCGAGATAGTAGAGGATACAGGGGATCAGCGCCGCGACGATGATCGTCGTGTACGGAATGCCGGTCGCCTCCGCCATGATGAAGGCACCCGCACCCATGATCGGCGGGGTCAACTGACCGCCGGTCGAGGCCGCGGCCTCAATGGCGCCCGCGCTGGACGGCTTATAGCCGACGCGCTTCATCACAGGGATGGTGAAGGTGCCCGACGCCACGACATTCGCCACGCCAGAGCCCGAAATCATCCCGAACAGGACCGAGCCGAACAGCGACACCTTGGCCGGCCCGCCGCGCAGTCCGCCAAAGGCAGAAAAGGCAATGTCCATGAAATAATCGCCAACCTTGGAGACCTGCAGGAACGCGGCGAAAGTCACGAACAGCACGATATACAGCGCTGCGGCGGCAGTGGTGATCCCGAAGATCCCTTCCATCGAATAGACGAAGGTCGTGAACTCGCCGAAGCCGAAGCCGCGGTGATAGAGAACCCCCGGCAGCCACGGACCGACAAAACCGTATATGACAAAAAGCCCGGCCAGAATCGGCAATGCCAGCCCCGCCGAACGACGGGTGAATTCGATCACCACGATAATGCCAAGAGTTGCCACGACGACATCCGGCGTCGTCATCAACACGCCGCTGCGCAGCACCAACTCGTTCAGGTTCAGCCAGATATAGGCTACCGCGCCGATGGCGACGGCCGACAAAGCCAGATCAAACAGCGGGATGCGGTTTTCGGGTTTGCCGAAGGGCGCATACAGTGCGAAGACGATCACCGCCGCCATGTTGACATGGATCGCGCGGAACACCCACGCATCGAGTTGCACCGCATTCAGCACCAGAAGATGGAATGCCGTATAGAGCAGGCAAAGCGCACCGACAGTCGCCTTTTGCCAACCACCAAGCGTACGGGTTTTTGCTCCGAAATCGAATTTCTCGGCCTTTTCGACGGACTCGGCCTCCAGAGTTGCCATGGCGGCACTCCCGGGTTGTTCAGACATTTCTCCTCCTCCTTTGACCAGATCAGGTTGGATCATCGTTCTATTTCGTAAATGTACGTACATGTTAAATGTACGTACATTTAGCATGTTCGATATTGCATCCGGAAAAGGCTCATGTCAAGCTTTATGAAATAAGGAGAACACAATGTCATCTCGACCAATCTATGCCGCACTGGCAAATGAATTACGTCAGGAAATAGTCTCTGGAAAACTCAAGGTTGGTGCACTACTGCCACCGGAAGTCGAGATCGCCACGGCGCACAAACTGTCGCGGTCAACAGTCAGGGCAGCACTGAATTGCCTTGTGGAAGAGGGACTTATCAGTCGAAAAAAGGGGAGCGGCACACGGGTTGAGGCACCTCGCCCCCCGAGAATATTTGATGTTTCGACATCAAGCATCGAAGATCTGACACATTTCAGTCTCGCGACGAACCGGACGATCCTGTCACAGACAGACATCATTCTCGATATTGCACTGGCAGCCCGGCTGGAGGCGCAGCCAGGCTCGCATTGGCACCGGATCACCACGCTGCGTGTGCCACCTGAGTCACCCGACCGCCCAATCTCAAAAACCGAGATATATCTGGAGGCCTCATTGGCAACGGACCTGGAAGATATTGACAGCTTCAAAGGCCTTTTCGCCGATCTGATCTATGAAAAACACGGAATATCAGTCGAAGCCGTACAACAGGTCATTCGACCTGCGCTTTTGGATGACGAAACCGCACAGCTGCTGAAAACTGACAGGAACACCCCCGGGCTGGAAATCACAAGACGGTATATCTCGCATGGCCAACCCGTCCTGTTCAGCTTCAGTGTCTATCCGGCAGGCCGTTTCGAGTATCGCATCACGCTACATCGCAACAGCGGGTATGGCGACCGAACCTGAATGTCACTCACCATACACCCTCTTGCCCTGAGGCTACAGCATGAGCCAACCACAGCAAACAGGAGCCACTCCATGCAGATTCACCGTATCAACCCGACCCGCCGCTGGTCCGACATCACGGTTTTCAATGGCATCGCCCGTTTTGTCGAGGTTCCGGAAGACGCTTCCGGCACCATTGAATCCCAGGTCCGGCAGGTGCTGGCGCAGGCGGAACAGTCACTGACACAGGTAGGCAGCGACCGGAACCGGGTACTGTCCGTAACCATTTACCTTACGGACTTCGGCAACCTTGATGCCATGAATGCCATCTGGGATGACTGGTTTCCGGAGGGCAGTGCCCCGAGCCGTGCCTGTGTCAAGGCGGCGCTTGCCGATCCGGATTATCAGGTGGAAATGGCCTTCGTGGCGGTTGCCGGAGACCGCTGGCACTGAAATGGGCCATGGCTTGCCAACCATCCTGCACACCTCCAGCGAGGCCTCAGGCACAGCAGCTCTAGGCATCCCGAGTCCGGATTGGTATCATCCCGGCTTCTTTACAGCAGACAAACCGATAAGCCATGGAACTGAATCTCACCTACACCCGCATCAAGGACCTGCAGGCGCGTCTGGATGCGCTTAGGGGGTATCTTTGACTACGACGCCAAGCATGAGCGTTTTGAGGAAGTCAACCGTGAACTGGAGCAACCGGACATCTGGAATGATCCCGAACGTGCCCAGCAGTTAGGCAGGGAGCGTGCCGCCCTTGAAACCGTTGTTGAAGGGATAGCCAGCCTCACCACCGGACTGGATGATGCCAATGAATTGCTGACGCTGGCAGAAGCCGAGGATGACGAAGCCAGCGCCGATGAAGTGATTGCCGAGATTGACCGTCTGGAACAGCAGGTCGAGCAGCTGGAATTCCAGCGCATGTTTGCCGGCGAGCTGGATGGCAACAACGCTTTCCTCGACATTCAGGCCGGTTCCGGCGGTACCGAAGCCCAGGACTGGGCCGAAATGCTGTTGCGCATGTACCTGCGCTGGGGTGAGGCCAAGGGATTCAAGACCGAGCTGATCGAAGCTTCACCCGGTGACGTGGCCGGGATCAAGAGTGCCACCATTGAATTTGAAGGCCCTTATGCCTATGGCTGGCTGCGTACCGAAACCGGCGTGCATCGGCTGGTTAGAAAGTCGCCGTTTGATTCCGGCAACCGCCGCCACACCTCGTTTTCCGGTGTGTTCGTGTCGCCCGAGATTGACGACAATATCGAAGTCGAGATCAACCCGGCTGACCTGCGGGTGGACGTGTACCGTGCCTCCGGTGCCGGGGGCCAGCACGTCAACAAGACTGAATCCGCAGTACGGATCACCCACAATCCCAGCGGCATTGTGGTCCAGTGCCAGAACGGGCGCTCCCAGCACCAGAACCGTGACACGGCCATGAAACAGCTCAAGGCCAAGCTCTACGAAATGGAGCTGCAGAAACGCCGGGACAAGCAGCAGGCGCTGGAAGACAGCAAGTCGGATATCGGCTGGGGTAGCCAGATCCGCTCTTATGTGCTGGACCAGTCACGCATCAAGGACCTGCGTACCGGCGTGGAAACCAGCAACACCCAGGCAGTGCTGGATGGCGACTTGGACCGTTTCATCGAAGCCAGCCTCAAAAGCGGGCTGTAACCCCCCTTCCCCATTCCCGCCGCTGCCCCGTCAGCGAGGCGGCGGTGTCATACAGGTGAAAAGACATGAGTGAACAGACAAGCCCGCAGCAGGATGATAACCAGTTGATGGCCCAGCGACGCGAGAAACTTGCTGCCCTGCGTGCTGAAGGTGTGGCGTTTCCGAACCGGGTCACGCGTGAGCACAAGGCGGCAGAGCTGCTGGCCGAATACGGCAGACACGAGCGTGAATGGTTCGAGGCCAACGAAATCCGGGTCACGGTAGCCGGGCGTGTGATGCTGCGGCGCATGATGGGCAAGGCCAGCTTTGCCACCATTTCCGATGTCTCCGGGCGCATCCAGCTGTATGTACAGAAGAACCGTATCGGTGCTGCGGCTTTCGATGCCTACCAGTATCAGGACATCGGCGATATCGTGGCGGCTGCAGGGGTACTGTTCAAAACCCAGACCGGCGAGCTGTCCGTCAAGGTGGACAGCCTGCAGCTGCTGACCAAATCGCTGCGTCCGCTGCCGGAAAAATACCATGGCCTGACCGACCATGAGCAGCGTTACCGCCAGCGTTACCTCGACCTGATCATGAATCAGGAAACCCGGGATGCCTTCCGCCTGCGTTCACGCATCATCGCTTATATCCGCACCTTCTTTCTGGAGCGCGAGTATCTGGAGGTGGAAACCCCGATGCTGCAGGTGATTCCGGGCGGGGCCACGGCACGCCCCTTCGTCACCCACCACAATGCCCTGGACCTGCCCATGTTTCTGCGCATTGCGCCCGAGCTCTATCTCAAGCGTCTGGTGGTGGGCGGCTTCGAGCGCGTGTTCGAGATCAACCGCAATTTCCGCAATGAAGGCGTATCCACCCGTCATAATCCGGAATTCACCATGCTGGAATTTTATCAGGCCTATGCCACCTATCATGAGCTGATGGACCTGACCGAAGACCTGCTGCGTGGACTGGCCCGGACCGTCATGGGCCGGAACGAAGTCACCTATCAGGGCCAGACTTATGACTTCGGAGGCACATTCGAACGTATCAGTGTGCGCGACGCGATCCTGAAGCACAATCCGGACCTCCGTCCCGAACAGCTGGATGAGCTTGAATCCGCCCGTGCCGTGGCACAGCAGCTTGGCCTGAAACCGAATGCAACGGCAGGCCTTGGCAAGGTGCAGATTGAAATCTTCGAGGAAACGGTGGAGCACAAACTGCTGCAGCCGACCTTCATCACCGAGTACCCGGCGGAAGTCTCACCCCTGGCCCGGCGCAATGATGACAACCCCTTCATCACCGACCGCTTTGAGTTTTTTGTGGGCGGACGCGAACTGGCCAACGGCTTTTCGGAGCTTAATGATGCTGAAGATCAAGCCGAACGCTTCCGCCAGCAGGTGCTGGAGAAGGATGCCGGGGATGATGAGGCCATGCATTACGATGCCGATTATGTGCGGGCACTGGAATACGGCCTGCCACCGACCGCAGGTGAAGGGATCGGGATCGACCGGCTGGTGATGCTGTTTACCGATGCGCCGTCGATCCGGGATGTGATTCTGTTTCCACACCTGCGCCCGGAATAGGTGATTCAGGCTGCCCCGGCAGCAGCCCGCCCATGCCGTAAAAGAGCCCCCCAGCAACTGGAGCCAACGCATTTCCTGATCCGGACCATGAATATACTGCCTGTGACTGAAATGATTGCCGTGTTTGTCTTCGGTTTGTCCGGCGCTCTGGTTGCCAGCCGGGCCCAAATGGATATTGTGGGGTTTTTGTTTTTTTCTTGCCTGACGGGTGTCGGGGGAGGAACATTTCGTGACCTTGTTCTGGGGCAGACGCCGGTGTTCTGGGTCCATGAACCCGGCTACCTTTTTGTTGCCAGTACCGCAGCTGTTATCGGTTTCTTCCTTGCCCCGATGCTGGAAAGCCGTTACCGCTGGCTCATCTGGTTCGATGCTGCAGCCCTGTCTGTGGCAGTGCCGCTGGGGGTGGGCATAGCACTGAAATTAAGTGATTCCTGGTCGATCGCCTTGCTGATGGGGGTGGCAACCGGTACGTTTGGCGGGCTGATCCGTGATGTTATTGCCAATGAAGTACCGCTGCTGCTGGTGAAGGGGGAAATGTACGCCAGTGCCGCCTTTGGTGGTGCCCTGCTTTATCCGCTAACCCTGCATTTCGGTCTGGGAGAAACAGTGGCGCTTCCGGCGGCGGCCCTGGGGACTTTCCTGTTACGCGCAGGCAGCCTGGTTTTCGGCTGGCACCTGCCGGCCTACAAGGCACGTCCACCCGCAGAATAAGCACCGGGCAGGCCCTCATCATGCCCACGGTAGCGGATGTGAACAGCCTCTTCCAGTATCCGGTCGATGATGCCCTGGGTATGCAGTTTGGTTCTGGATTTCTTTTCATTGATTTTCAGAAAATTACCACGCTCCACCACACATTGGTGGTTACAGGCATAAACCAGCGCTCCCGAGTGGATATACCGGTGAACCATGTGCCGCCATCCCAAGACAACACCTTCCCCCTCAATGGCAGCCTGAAGCAGCAGGGGGTAGGAATTGCTGCAAAAATGGGGAAAGGGGCTGGTCAGTATCGTTCCCTGGGACGTGAACCAGTTTTCCCAGTCCAGAGGCTGCCAGCCGATGGCCATGGCGTGCCAATGCCGCTGATGGAGATGCAGCAGCCTGGCCTGGTTCAGACTGTCCGCCTCCGGGAACGGTCCGTACTTTTCCAGATAGCCGGGGCTGCAGACAGGCTGCACGATTTCATGGAACAAGAAATGCAGCCTGTCCCCGGCATCAAAACGCTCATTGCCGCACACCAGTGCCAGATCCACTTCCTGAAAGTCATGCAGTGAAGCATCTTCATCCGAAGCAAGGATCACGATCCGGGCTTCGGGGTGGGTATTGATATAGCGCCTGACGATAGGCCACAGGAAGCAGTGGGAAACCCCGGTCGTTGCAGAAATCGTCACGGTCTGGTCTTCCCGCTCAAGCCCGAGAATCGCATTGACCGTTGTCCCGATGGTGCCCAGCCCCTGCTGCACGGCCCGAAGCAGCAGCATGCCTTCTTGTGTCAGCTCCAGGCTGTTATGAAGCCGGTGAAACAGCGGGGTGTCCAGCGCCTTTTCCAGAATACGGATCTGCTGGCTGATGGCCGCCTGCGTGACATGCAGTTCGCTGGCGGCAACGGTAAAACTAAGGTGTTTTGCCGCGACTTCAAAGGTCGCCAGTGAGCCCAGCGACGGAAGGGCCTTGTAATTCCTGAGCAACATAACCACACTTTTGCCGGCAAGCCAGTTGTGCCGGCCATTTTACCACGAGAGAGCAGTACAAGTGCCGGTTTGTGAGACTGTCCCCTTACTCCAGCCCCGCGCACCATTGCCTCCAGCGCAGCACCGTGCGTACGCCCCAGGTTGCAAAGGGTTCCGGAGGCAGCCGTGCCAGCGGGGGTTCCCGGGCAAAATAATCCGAAATCTCGCTGGCCACCCCCAATGCCTGTTCAGCTGCCGCGATGCCGGTCAGGGTGCCCCGTGTGGCACCCAGGCCATTTTGCACGCAGGCTGCAAATACCCCCTCTTCCACCGGTTTGCCGAAGGATACCCCGTTGTAGCTCAGGCAGACATGGCCGGACCAGCAATACGCCATCGCCACGCCGGCAAGGTCCGGGAAACGCCGCTCGAACTTGTTGCGCATGACCGGAATGGCCCGCTTCAGTTGTACGGCTGTGGGCCGGGTATCCGGGCAATAGGCCACCCCCGTGCGGGTGATAATGCGGGTACCGCTTTCAGCGTTCTGGATACGCCGCACCGTTGTACCCATGGGATCGGAAGGGGTGATGCCCCAACGGGCCTGCCCACCCAGGCGGGTGCATTGCGCATCGTCAAGCCGACAGGTCATGGATGAGAACAGGAACAGGTGCAGCAATTTTCCGGCTTGCACCCCGAATGACCCCAGATGTCCGTTCACGGCCAGAATCACCTTGTGGGCATCAACATGGCCTTTCGGGGTCGTGAGCCGCCAGCTGCCGGTGGTTTTCGCAAACTTCAGGACCGGAGAATTCACAAACAGCCGGGCACCATCACGCATCAGGCCCCGTGCCATGCCCTGTGCATAACCCGCCGGCTGCAGCAGTACCGTTCCGGGGGTATAAATGCCTGAGGTATAAAACCGGGAGCCCGTTATCTCCTGCATCGCCCCGGCATCCAGTACTTCAAAAGGCTCTTTCATGGCGGTCAGGTGCCCGGCATATTGCCGGTTGGCCTGATCGCCACCTGCTGTCGTTGCGCCATTGATTTTTCCAGCAGGCTCGAAATAATGGGGGGCGATGCCGTAATCATCGACTGCCTCACCGGCAAAACCAATGGCCTGCCGGTTCAGCCGGGTCAGCACATTGTCCAGAGCGGAACCAGCCCCGGCATAGTCTTCCGAAGTCAGGTCATGCGGCAAATCAATCATAAAACCGGAATTACGGCCAACCCCTCCCTCCCCCAGTGCCAGGGCATCCAGAACCGTAATGTCCAACGATGCATCCAGCTGCTGCAGCCGCCGCGCCGCCGCAAGCCCGGCAAATCCGGCACCGATAATCGCCACATCGCATGAATGGCCATGATCCAGTTCAGGCACCGATACATGCTCGGGCAGCATCGCATTCCAGGCCGCCACCCCCTGTAAATGGGGCAGATGGGCGGCTTTATACTCTTGGGTCATCGGCAAGCTCCACGAAACAATCCGTAAATTATGCAGCTTTCAGACGGTGCATCAGAATTTCGAGCCCTTCAACCAGTATTTCGGGCGTTCCGGCCTCGGCCATGCGCTTCGACAGCGTCTGGTTCAACCCGCCCTCCGTATTCAGTTCCGCACGCACGGTATTGAAACCCGGTGCCGGGTCCTGAGCCAGCCGGTCAAAATAGCTGCCGAACAGCCTGATCAGATACTGTTCAGCCACACGTTCTCCACCGATCCGCCCGGACAGCCAGTGTGCTGCCGCATCCAGCTGGTCCAGGACCGGCAGGAGCAGGGCGCTGGCGACAAACAGGCTGTTCAGAGCGGCTTCGTCCGGGGTCGGCAGGATCAGTGCCTGCCCGGCAAACAGCCTCCGGATATCCGGATGATCAGGGTAGCAGGCCAGCGGGCTTTGGCCACCTTTGAGGGTTGGCAACGGGATCATGCGCGCCACACTGCCCACGGGTGCGCACAGGGTAGCCAGTTCGGCACAGCTGATGTCCGTCATCACCGAGACAAGGCGTTGCTCCGCCCGAAACGGCAAGCTACCCAGAATCTGGCGTGCCACCGGCGGCAACAGGCAGACCACCACCAGTTCGGAGCCGGCAACCAGCGCCTTATTAGCGCAGACCCTGACTTCCGGGAAGCGCTCGCATAAGTCTTGCGCCCGGTCTGCATTGCGTGTGGAAACAAGGATTTCATGCCCCTGTCCGGCAAGGGTTTCCACCAGGACAGCAGCAATCTCACCGGTACCCAGGAAACCAATCCGCGCCATCAGTCGACCTCCTCATCAGCAGCATCGGACAAATCGATCCAGATGGTTTTCAACTGGGTGTACTGGTCATGGGCGTGTATCCCATTGTCACGACCACCGAAGCCAGACGCCTTGAAACCACCGAACGGGGTCGAAATATCCCCTTCACCGAAACGGTTGACGGTCACTGTACCCGCCTGCAAACGGCGCGCGCCACGCATGGCCTGCTTGACATTCGAGGTGAACAGCGAGGCACACAGACCGTACTCGGTGTCATTGGCGATGCGGATGGCCTCGTCAAAACCTGCAACCTCAATGACAGCCAGCACCGGGCCGAATACCTCTTCGCGGGCCAGGGCTGAGTTATTGTCAGCCACTTCCACCACGGTGGCCTCAACAAAAGCGCCATCAAAGGATTTCCCTCCCAGCAACACTTTTTCTGCCTGGTCCAGATAGGAGCAGACCTTGCTGAAATGCGCCCTGGAGACCAATGCCCCCATCCGGGTCCGGGGATCCAGCGGGTCCCCGACATTCCACTGCCGGGCGTGGTGGGCAATACGCGCCAGCAATTCAGCCTTGATATCCCGGTGTACAATCAGGCGCGAAGTGGCTGAACAATTCTCACCCATATTCCAGAAGGCCCCGTTGACCAGGTGCTGTGCCACCCGATCCAGGTTTTCGGCATCCGCCATCACAATGGCAGGGTTCTTGCCGCCCATTTCCAGCACGACTTCTTTGGCATTGGATTCTGCGGAATAGCAAAGAAAGCGCTTGCCGGTCACTGTCGAACCGGTGAAGGATATCATGTCAACATCCGGATGCCGTCCCAGCGGCTCTCCGACAGCCACCCCCGTTCCTGTCACAATATTGAGGACTCCTCTGGGCAAACCGGCTTCTGCCGCCAGCTCTGCCACCCGCAAGGCAGTCAGTGATGTTTCCTCCGCAGGCTTTACAACCACGGAGCAGCCTGCCGCCAGCGCCGGGCCGAGCTTCCAGGCCAGCATCAGCAGCGGAAAATTCCAGGGTAAAACCAAACCCACCACGCCCACAGGCTCCCGCACCACCAAAGCGATATGCTCATCGGAGGCGGGGGCGACCTGATCATAAATCTTGTCGATCAGCTCCGCATGCCATTGCAGGCAATGGATGGTTTCAGGCACATCCACCGTTTCACAATCATAGATGGACTTGCCTGAATCCAGGCTCTCCATCACCGCCAGTTCATGCCGGTTACGCCTCATGAGCCTGCACAGACGCAGCAAAACCTTTTTGCGCTCAGAGGGATGCAGCTTTGACCAGCGCCCGTCATCAAAGGACGCCCGCGCCTTGGCGACTGCAAAATCAACATCCTCGGCAGCACAGGCCGCAACATCGGCCAGCTTCACCCCGGTGGCAGGGTTCACGCTCTCAAAAGTCGCCCCGGCCATGGCCGGACGGAACGCGCCATCGATAAAGGCATTAGCCGGCAGTGTCAGGGACCGGGCCAGTACGAGGTATTCTTCCTGAGTCAGTAAATCGGACATGGATCAGCCCTCCTTTTTGATGGCAGCGATGGTGGCTTTCAGAACGTCAATCACCTGTTCAAGCCGGCGTTTATCATCCTTGTTGAGCCCTTTGAGCGGCGGGCGCATTGGCCCGGCTTTCAAACCGGTGTATTCCACCCCATGCTTGACGCACTGGATGAATTTCCCGCCCTGCTCCAGCACCCGCATCAGCGGCATCATGGCCGACATGATACGCCGCCCCTTGACAAAATCCCCCTGAAGCACACAGGTTTCATACAAATAAACGTGCTCCTCAGGCAGGAAATTGGAGCCGGCACAAATCCAGCTGCGTGCCCCCCAGGCAAAAAACTCCAGCGCCTGGTCATCCATGCCGCAGGAGAGCGGGATATGGGGGTAGTCACGCGCCAGCAGGTGAACCCGGTTAATGTCACCCGAGCTTTCCTTGATGCCGCTTATATTGCGCGAGCGCCCCACCCGGTCAAGAAATTCCTCCCCCATGTTGACGCCCATGCGTCCGGGGTAATTGTAAAGGATGACCGGCAGATCGGCAGCCTTGTCGATGGCCAGCGCATTCAGGGCATTTTCACGCTCGGTGGGCACCGAATAAGGCGGTGTTCCCAACAGGATGGCATCCGCCCCCATCTCACGCGCCCCCCTTGCCAGGGCTATGGAATCCGGAGTCATCATTGAGCCGGTGCCGACAATCACCGGCAGGCGTGCTTTGGCCACTTCCTTGATAAACCGGGCCGCTTCCAGACGTTCGGCCACGGTCTGGGCATAATTTTCTGCGGTTGAACCACCGGAAATCAAGCCATGAACCCCCCTGTCGATCAGGTGTTCGACAACTGCGGCCAGGCCGTCAAAGTCAAAGGACCCATCCGCATGGAACGGGGTGATAACGGGCGTGTAAATGCCCTCAAGTACCAATCTGGTCGACATATTGGTCGTGCTCCACTTGCTAAAGGCCGGGCCTTGCCGGCCTGGGTTTTACATGAACCCGAACAGTCTGGGCAGAAACAGGGACAGGGAAGGCCAGTAAGTCGTCACCAGCATCACGGGCAACGCCGCCAGCGCCATAAAGGCCAACGCCGGCTTGATGACTTCAGCCATGCCCACTTCCCCGACCCGGCAGGCCATGAACAGTATCGGGGCCATCGGTGGGCTGTTGGCCCCGATCACCACACTGGTACCGATAATGGCCGCAAAATGGATCGGGTCAACACCGATTTCCGCCATCACCGGAACCATCAGCGGGCTGATGATGGCAATCACGCTTACGTCGTCCATGATCATGCCGATCAGAACCAGAAAAACATTCACCATCAGCAGGATGAGGATCGGGCTTTCAAAAGTCTCCAGCAATATTTCAGTCAGCTCCTGTGGTACCTGCTCCAGCGTGAAAATACGGCTGGCCACAAAAGAAAACACCAGAATCACCATGATCACGCCGGTCGTTGTTGCGGCCTTGATGACGGCCTCCCCGATTTTCCCCGGCGTCAACTCACGGTAGACAAACAACCCCACCGGAATGGCATACACCACGGCGATTGCAGCGGCTTCCGTCGGTGTAAAAATACCACCATAAATACCACCCAGGATAATAACCGGCAGCATCAGGGCCGGAATGGCGCGCCAGCCGGTTTGTGCAGTTTCCTGCAGGCGTTGCCCAAACGGTACTCTGGTCGTGTCTCCGCCCATATTGCGCATGACATGAAACCGGTTCACGATGGCCAGCATCACCATCAACAGGATACCGGGTCCGATGGTTGCCAGAAAGCAGGCCGCCACCGACTGGCGGGTCACCACCGCATACAGGATCATCGTAATCGACGGGGGTATCAACAGCCCCAACAGGGATGAAACACCAAGCAAGGCACTGGTGTAGCCCCGTGAGTAGCCGTGCTTTTCCATCGGGTCTATCATGATCGAGCCGATGGAGGCAACCGCCGCCGAGGCTGTACCTGAAATGGCCCCGAAAATGCCACAGGAAGTCACCATGGCAGTCCCCATTCCCACTTTGGAACGACCGGTCATTGCCTCGACAAACTCGACCAGCCGCCTTGCGATTCCTCCCGTCTGCATGAGGTAGCCGGTCATGATGAACAGTGGCAATGCCACCAGAATCACCGAGTTAACCGACCAGAAGCCGGTCGTCATCAGCGACGAAATATCCACATCATACAAAACCGACAGAATCAGGGTCATCGCAGCAAAGCAGAACACGACGGGAACCCCGATGACCATCAGCACCACAACAGTGGCTATCGCTATGATTGCACCCATAATTTACGCTCCTTCCCGATCGGAGTGGCCGGATATTTCAGCAACATGTCCCGAGCCGGTGATTTCCTGATACAAATCACGCAACAAGTAGGCCACAAACAAAACGGCAGCGACAAACAAACTGGACTGGGCCACCACCCAGGGAATTGAAAATACGGGTGTTTTCTGTCCTTTCTGGAACCCCCAGGCCATCAGGTCATAGGACCAGGCCACAAACATCACCGCCATGACCAGGGAGATAACCGTGGAAACCAGTGCCGCCAAACGCCACACGTGGGGATTTTTGCTGATCACCTGGATAAAATCTGCTGACAGATGAGAGCGCTCACGCGATGCCAGTGCCGCCCCCAGCATGTAAAACCACATCACGGCAATCAAAATCAGTTCTTCCAGCCCGAACAAGGGCACCCCCAATACCGCACGGGAAAAAATACCCGCCACAAAACACACGGCAACAGCAAGCCCTGTAAAAATCAGTATGGGGTGAATCAACCTGACAAGCAGCATGTCAATCTTCTTCAGAAGCACCATAACCATTCCTCCTGCTTCTTCCACGGACGCAGTGGGGCAACGGGGTCAACGCCGCCCCACAACTGGACAAAATCACTGGGGTTCAGAGGCGTTGGCGCGTACCGTGTCCATGATGGCCTTGCCCAGTTTCTCCTCAATCTGTGGCCAGACTTCATCCCGTACCCGCTGGATCCAGGCCAGCTTCTGTGCTGCAGTCGGCACGGTGTATGTCATGCCATCAGCCTGTGCTGCGGCAATCCATTTATCATCTTCCACCTTGGCATCGACAAACTGCTGATCAATCACAAGCTGCGCGGCATTGGCGATAATGGCGCGATCTTCATCATCCATGCCCTCCCAGGTTTCGCCATTCATCAACAGCGCATAGGATGAAAAGTTATGTGAGGACTGGACAAAATAATCCAGCTGGTCACCGAAATACTTGTAATCCCAGTAAATAACGTTTGAGCTGTCACCATTGACCACCCCCGTCTGGATGGAGGTGTAAACTTCAGCCCAGTCAATGGGAACGGCCTGGAAGCCCATCGCCTGAACCGTTTGCGGCAGCGGGAAAATGGGTTGTGAGCGGACTTTCAGCCCCTGGGCCTCCTCATAACTCAGCGCCTGACGGCCCTTGGTGGCAATACCGCCGAACCCTTCCGGAAACGGGCCGAAGTAATGCAGGCCCAGGTCGGTATAGACCGGCTCAACCACCTTGCGCAGCCAGCCATCCTTGCCATAAGACTTGATCGCATCATCCCAATCCAGCACCAGGTAAGGGATATAATTGACACCGACACGCTCGTCATACGAGGTCTGCGGCCAGGTGATCATCATGTGGATGTTGCCCTTGACCAGTTGATCGAACAGTTCCTGCTGCCCTCCCAGCTCGCCCTGATAGAACACATTGACCTTCATGCGGCCATCCGAAGCCTCCTTGATGCCTGCGGCCCATGCCTGCATGGCTTTTCCCATGGGGGAATCACGGTCTCCCGCCTCTGACGTAAGTACAAACTTATACTTCTGATCACTGGCAGTCGCAGGCAGTGCCGATACAACCAACGCAACCCCCATGGCAAAACTCAGAACCCTGGTGAACTTCATCTCCATCCTCCTAATAAAAACAAACTATTGCTGACCGGGCGGACACGGTACAGCAGGTAGAAGAACAGATTCCGGGCCCGTAATACAAACGAGATTATCGTTACGGCTGCCATAAGAAAAAAATTATGTCAATCCGGCTCATGCCTGCCTTCGGCAAAGTGGTTCCGGCATAACGACTCACCCTCCCTCACCACCCTCGGCAACCCCTTGCGAAACGGACCGGAATCCGACAATCTATTACGCATGAATCCTGCCACTACCCCTCCCTGCATTGATGCCATCCGTGCCGCCTTCCGGCAGGGCCGGGGGATGGCGGATTTCACCGCCCCCCGCAACCGCTGACGATCACCCCATGCCTGTCAATGAACTCCTGCTGATGCTGTTCGCCTTCCTGACCTCCCTGCTCACGGCCGTCATGGGCCTGGGTGGCGGCCTGATCCTGATCGCCCTCATGCCCGGCCTGCTGCCACCGCTGGCCATCATCCCGGTGCATGCGGCCACCCAGCTGGTTTCCAATGCCAGCCGGGCCCTGTTTGCCTGGCGTGACATCCACTGGATTGTTGTCACACCGTTCCTGATCGGCTCCATCACCGGCGGCCTGCTGTCCACTCGCATCGCGGCACTGATCAACCTGGACTACCTTCCGCTGCTGATCGCCGCTTTCATCCTGTTCAATGTCTGGGGTGGCGGCATCAACTTCCAGACCAACCCCAAAGGGGAATTCTTAACCATCGGCTTGATCCAGACCGGCATGGGCATGCTGGCCGGGGCCACCGGCCCGCTGGGACAGTCCACCCTGCTGCGCAAGGGACTGGTGCGTGACGCCATGGTAGCCACCTCTGCGGTGTTCATGAGCATTACCCATCTGGTCAAACTGGCCTTTTTCGGCCTGCTGGGCTTCAGTTTCGCCAGCTACTGGCCGGTCACGCTGGCCATGATGGGCGCGGTTATCGCCGGCACCTGGACCGGCACCCGCCTGCGTCACCGGGTACCGGATGCACGCTTCAAGGTCGTGGTCAAATGGCTGCTGACCCTGCTGGCCCTGCGGATCGTGGTACAGGTCCTGCTGGCCCGGCTGGATGGATAAACACACCGGCACGGACCAACACCGGATTCCGCCCTGCCGGGAGCGTGCTATCATGCGGCCCACCGCACCGGAGTGGTGCGGCCTCCCATGCCTGACCAGGAACAGCAGATGACCCAGAAAAGCAAACCTTCGGCCCTGAGCCCGTTCAAGCACCGGACGTTCACCATCATGTGGCTGGCAGCGCTGGTTTCCAATATCGGTACCTGGATGCACTCGGTAGGGGCCAGCTGGCTGATGACCGATCTTTCCCCCTCACCGCTGCTGATTGCACTGGTGCAAAGCGCCGCCATGCTGCCCATGTTCCTGTTCGCCCTGCCGGCGGGGGCACTGGCCGACATTTTCAACCGCCGCACCCTGCTGCTGCTGACCAACAGCTTCATGCTTGTCGCCGCCATCCTGTTTGCCCTGCTGGTCTGGCGCGGTGAAGCCACGGCCCTGTGGCTGCTGCTGTTCACCTTCTGTCTCGGTGCCGGTACAGCCTTCATGGCACCGGCCTGGCAGGCGGTCATACCCCGCATGGTCCCGCGGGAAGACCTGCCGCAGGCCATCGCACTGGGCGGTATCAGCATGAACCTGAGTCGGGCCGTGGGACCGGCAGTGGCCGGCATCCTGATCAGCCTCTACGGGCTGGCTTCTCCTTTCATCCTCAACGCCCTCTCCTTCATCTTCATCATCCTGGCGCTGGCCTGGTGGAAGTACCAGTCACCGACGCCGAGCCGCACCCTGCCACCGGAGCGTGTCCTCCCGGCCATGCGCGCCGGTACCCGTTATGCCTGGCACAGCCAGCCGATGAAAAATACCCTCTGGCATGTGCTGGGTTTCATGTTTTTCGCCAATGCCTTCTGGGGACTGCTGCCACTGATTTCACGCAGCCAGCTTGAGGGCGATGCCACCTTTTTCGGATTCCTGATGGGCGCCATCGGCACCGGCGGAATATTGGGAGCCTTTCTGCTGCCCACGTTCAAGGAGTACCTGAATGCCAACCGTCTGGTCGCCACCGGTGGCGCCGGAGCCGCACTGGTCATCGGCCTGTTCGCCTTCACCCGCAGCCCGATAGTGGCGCTGGGAGCCAGCTTCCTGTTCGGCCTGAGCTGGATCCTGGTACTGTCCACCCTCAATGTCTCAGCCCAGCTGGCGTTACCGGACTGGGTGCGGGCGCGGGGGCTGGCGGTCTACCTGATGACATTTTCCGGCAGCATGAGCCTGGGTGCCGCCTTCTGGGGCTGGCTCGCCGACGCGGCCTCGATTCAGACCGCCATGCTGGGGGCGGCCATCGGTGCCCTGCTCTTCATCGCGTTTGCCTACCGCTTCGAGTTGCAGCAGGGCGAACACCTTGATCTTTCACCCTCCCATTACTGGCCGGAACCGGTCACACACCATGATATCCAGCATGATGCCGGGCCGGTGCTGGTACAGGTCAGCTACCGGATCGAAGAGACCGATCGCGCCGCCTTTCTGGAGGCCCTGTATGCCCTTCGGGCTTCACGCAAGCGCAATGGCGCCTATCGCTGGGGCATCTACGAAGATACCCGTCAACCGGGTGTTTATGTCGAATATTACCTGGAAGAAACCTGGGCCGAGCACCTGCGGCATCATGACCGCCTGCCCCATGCCGATACGCCCCTGCAGGAAACGGTACTCACCTTCCTGACCGATGGCAGGCCGCCACGGGTGCAGAGCTTTCTGGCGGCGCACCGGCCCGACCGGCGACGCAGCTGAAGCCTGACAGGAGGTCATGGTTTCACCCTGCAGAAAGACGGCCAAGAATGCCATTACCAGGGTACAGAAACAATTGCGCAAGCCGGCAATCACACCAGCCGGTAAAATGCCGGTTGCAAGGCTGGCTCAGGGCAGTACCGCCGTCGCCTCAATCTCCACTCTGGCCCGGTCCTCGATCAGCGCCACCACCTGCACCATGGCCATGGCCGGAAAATGGCGGCCCAGCGTACGCCGGTAAGCCGCTCCCACGGCCTTGAGGCTGGCGAGGTATTCCTGCTTGTCGGTCACGTACCAGGTCAGGCGCACCAGATGCTCCGGCCCGGCTCCGGCCTCAGCCAGCAGGTCCGCGATGTTGCGCAGTGCCTGCTCCACCTGCCCGACAAAATCATCGGTCTCAAACTCCTGCTGTGCATTCCAGCCGATCTGCCCGCCCAGAAACAGCAGGCGGCCTGTGGCCAGCATGCCATTGGCGTAACCGGCTGCCTTTTTCCAGTGCGCCGGATGCAGGCGTTCATGCGGTGATGGTGTGCCGTCACTGCCATCCGTATGGTTCGTATTGTCAATGCTCATGCGCTGCTCCTAATCGCTTCCAGCTCACAATTCCGTCCTGACATGCCAGAGTTCGGGAAACAGCTCCACCGCCAGCATGCGCTTGAGGTAGGACACCCCGCCGGTGCCGCCGGTGCCACGCTTGAAGCCGATGATGCGCTCCACGGTAGTGACGTGGTTGAAACGCCAGCGCCGGAAATAATCCTCAAAATCCACCAGTTTTTCTCCCAGCTCGTACAGGGGCCAATACTGCTCCGGGGACTGATAGACCTGTTTCCATGCGGCCTGTACACCCGGATCAGGAACATAGGACCGGCCCACATCCCGGGCCAGCACCGACGCCGGTATCGCAAGCCCGGCCCGCTGCAGCAACTGCAGCGCCACATCATACAGGCTGGGCTGCTGCAACTCCCGTTCCAGCAGTGCGACAACAGCCGCATGATGCAGATGCGGACGCAGCATGGCCGGGTTGCGGTTGCCGAGCATGAACTCGATCAGGCGGTACTGGTGTGACTGAAAGCCGGAGCTTTGCCCAAGCCGGCTTCTGAAACGGGTGTATTCACTCGGGGTCATGGTGCGCAGGACATCCCAGGCACTGTTGAGCTGCTCAAAAATCCGTGCCACCCGCACCAGCATCTTGAAAGCCGGCTGCAGGCACCCGGCCTGCAGGGAGGTCCGCGCAGCAGCCAGTTCGTGCAGTGCCAGCCGCATCCACAACTCCGAGGTCTGATGCTGGATGATGAACAGCATCTCGTCATGCGCATCACTCAGGGGACGCTGGGCCTGCAGCAGGGTTTCGAGCTGCAGGTAATCCCCGTAGGCCATGCGCCCGTCAAACTGCATCTGCGCACCGTCCTGCGCCGGGTCATAAGGCGGATCGGATTCACTCATGTCACTGCTGCCTTGTCCTGGTATTCGGGACGGGTCCACAAACGCTGTTCGATCACTTCCGCCAGCACCGCCACCGCCCTGAGCACCTCCTGCTCACCAAGATAGAGCGGGGTGAAACCGAAGCGCATGATGTCCGGCGCACGAAAATCCCCGATCACGCCACGCGCAATCAGGGCCTGCATGACGGCATAACCGTGCTCGCAGCGGAACGCTACCTGGGAGCCACGCTCGTCGGCATTGCGCGGGCTGGCCAGCGTCAGGACCGGACAGCGTGCTTCCACCTCACGGATGAACAGCTCACACAGCCCGATCGAACGGGCACGGACATCCGCCATGCTCACCCCGTCCCAGGCATCCAGCGCCGCCTCCAGCACAGCCAGTGCCAGTACCGGCGGCGTGCCGACCCGCATGCGCTCAATGCCTTCACCCGCACGGTAATCGAGGTCAAAGGCAAACGGGGCTGCATGCCCCATCCAGCCCGACAGGACCGGACGTGCCTGCGTCGCATGCCGGGGCGCGACATAGATGAAGGCCGGTGCACCCGGTCCTCCATTCAGGTATTTGTAGGTACAGCCCACGGCAAAATCCGCCCCGGCAGCCGTCAGGTCCACCGGTACCGCTCCCGCCGAATGGGCCAGATCCCAGAGGGTCAGCACACCCTGCGCATGGGCCTTCGCCGTCAGGGCCTCCATGGCATGCAGGCGCCCGCTGCGGTAATCCACATGGGTCAGCATCAGCACTGCCACCGTGTCATCAATGGCGGCTTCCACGGCTTCCGGTGCCACCACGCGCAGCTCCAGTCCCTGCCCCAGGGCCTCAATCAGCCCCTGTGCCATGTAAAGATCGGTGGGGAAATTGCCGCTGTCCGAGAGAATCACCCGGCGGGCGGGATTCAGTGCCAGCGCTGCCGCCAGCGCCTGATAGACCTTGATCGACAGGGTATCACCCATCACCACCGACCCCGCCGGTGCGCCCAGCAGGGCGGCAATACGATCACCGACCCGGCGCGGCTGCACATACCAGCCGGCGGTATTCCAGCCCCGGATCAGCTCGTCCCCCCATTCCTGCTGCATAACCTGTTGCAGGCGCTCCGCTGCTGCCAGCGGCAGGGGACCGAGGGAATTGCCATCCAGATAGATCACGCCTTCCGGAATGTGGAAACGGGAACGGGTCAGCACGAAGTCGGTGCCTGGGTGGCGGCGCAGCCGGAAACGCTGGATCTTGCCGGTTGCAGTCCTGGGCAGGGCATCGGTGAACAGCACCGAGCGCGGGTACTTGTAGGGTGCGATGGTCTGCTTGACATGGTTCTGCAACACCTTGATGGTATCGGCATTGCGCGCAATGCCGGCCTCCAGCACCACATGCGCCTGCACAATATGGCCACGATCAGGGTCAGGCGCTCCCACCACGGCACACTCCACCACCCAGGCATGGGCCAGCAGTGCCGCCTCCACTTCCGGCCCGGCAATGTTGTAACCGGAGGAAATGATCATGTCATCACTGCGGGCGGCAAAATGGAAATAACCCTGCTCATCCTGCACAAACGTATCACCGGTCAGGTTCCAGCCGTCACGCACGTAATGGCACTGGCGTTCATCCGCCAGATAACGGCAGCCGGTCGGCCCGCGCACTGCCAGCTGTCCCGGCTCGCCCCGTGGCAGCTCCTGCATGTTTTCATCCACGATCCGGGCCTCATAACCGCTGACCGGCCTGCCGGTGCAACCGGATCGGGCATCCGCAAAGCGGTTGGTGATGAAGATGTGCAGCATCTCGGTGGAACCGATCCCGTCCAGCATCGGCTTGCCGGTCTTCTGCTGCCATTCCTCGAACACCGGCCCCGGCAGGGTTTCCCCCGCCGATACCGCACAGCGCAGTGAGCTCAGGTCCGCACCGGCATCCATGGCCCGCAGCATGAAACGGTAGGCCGTGGGCGAAGTGAAACAGATACTGGCGCGGTGTGCCTCGATGATCCCGATCAGGTTGGCAGGGGAGGCATCCTCCAGCAGGATGGCCGCCGCCCCGAAACGCAGCGGGAACACCGCCAGCCCCCCCAGTCCGAAGGTGAAAGCCAGTGGCGGAGAGCCGACAAACACGTCCTCCGGCGTCACGCCCAGCACTTCCCTGGCATACCCGTCCGCCACGATCAGCAGGTCGCGGTGAAAATGCATGGTGGCCTTGGCTTCACCGGTCGTACCGGAAGTAAAGCCCAGCAGGGCCACATCATCTCGCCCGGTCTGCACCGCCTTGAAACCGACCGGCCGGGACAGGGCCGCCCGGTCCAGTTCGGCATCGTGATTGGCCGTGCCGTCAAAACCGATCACGGTCCGCAGGTACTGACTCGACTTGGCGCACTCGGTGATCTCATCCATCAGGCGCGTATCGCACAGCGCCAGCCGGATCTGTGCCTTGTCCACAATCCTGGCAAGCTCGCCGGCACGCAGCAGGGGCATGGTATTGACCACCACGGCACCGGCTTTGGTCGCCGCCAGCCAGCAGGCCACCAGTGCCGGATTGTTGGCCGAGCGGATCAGGACACGTTCACCGGGACGGAGGCCGTGATCCTCCACCAGCACGTGTGCCAGCCGGCTGGTCCAGTCGCTCAGCTCCTTGTAGGTGCGCTGGCGGCCATTGCCGATCAGGGCGACATGATCACCGAAGCCCTTCTCCACCATGTGGTCGGTCAGCTCCACTGCCACGTTCAGGTGGTCCGGATACGGGAACCCCTCCAGCAGGATATCCGGCCACAACGCCCGTGGTGGCAGGTTATCGCGGGTAAAGGTATCTTCATGGGCACTGGGACCTAACATGGTTTCACTCCTCTGAATTTGCGGATCACGGCCTGTACGGGACTCAGGCTTTCAGGCAGCCAGCACCTGGCGGGCGATCACCAGCTTCTGTACATCACTGGCCCCCTCGTAAATGCGCAGGGCACGGATTTCCCGGTACAGGCTTTCCACCACACTGCCCTGACGCACCCCGTCCCCCCCGTGCAGCTGCACGGCGGCATCAATCACGCGCTGGGCACTTTCGGTCGCATACAGCTTGGCCATGGCCGCCTCACGGCTGACACGGGCGGCCCCCTGATCCTTGGTCCAGGCGGCACGGTAGACCAGCAGGGCGGCAGCATCAACATCCAGCGCCATGTCGGCCAGATGGCCCTGCACCAGCTGCAGCGCCTGCAACGGTGCACCAAACAGGTGCCGGGTCCGGCAGCGGCTGACACTTTCATCCAGGGCCCGGCGTGCGAAACCGAGTGCCGCCGCCCCCACCGTGGCGCGGAACACGTCCAGTACGCTCATGGCGATTCTGAAGCCCTCACCCGGCCTGCCGATCAGGGCCCCGGCGGGCAGGCGTATGTCATTGAAACGCAGATGTGCCAGCGGGTGCGGGGCCATGGTGTCAAGCCGTGCCACAAGCTCCAGCCCCGGCGCATCCCCCGGCAGCAGGAAGGCCGACAGCCCCTTCGCCCCCGGTGCCGCATCCTCCGGCTCGGTACGTGCAAACACCACATACACGCCGGCAATGCCGCCATTGGAAATCCAGGTCTTTTCACCCTGCAGCAGCCAGCCGTCACCCTCACGCCGGGCCTGCGTGCTGATGGCCGCCACGTCCGAACCGGAAGCGGGTTCCGTGAGGGCAAAAGCCGCCAGGGTACGACCATGACGGGTCTGCTCCAGCCACGCCTGCTGCATCGGGGTGCCGAACAGGCTCACAGCCCCCATGCCCAGCCCCTGCATGGCAAAGGCAAAATCAGCCAGCCCGTCATGGCGTGCCAGAATTTCGCGCGTCAGGCACAGGCCACGCACATCCAGCCGCTCTCCGGCCCCGGCAGCACTGTGCAAAAGCAGGCCGCGCTCACCGAGATCACGCACCAGCTCGCGGCAGGCGGCATCCACATCCTGATGCGATACCGGCAGGTTGGCACTGGCCCACTGCTCCAGCTCGGCAGCCAGCTCGCGGTGGCGAGGCTCGAAAAACGGCCAGTCCAGAAAGCTCCGGTCTGTCATCAGTCACCTCCGAATACGGGTTTACGCTTGTCGACAAAAGCATGGTAAGCACGCTCGAAATCCCGGGTCTGCATGCAGATCGCCTGCGCCTGGGCCTCGGCCTCGATGGCTTGCTCCGGGGACATGTTCCATTCGTGCATGAGCTGGGTCTTGGTGATGCCATGGGCAAAAACGGGGCCGGCGGCAATCTGCTGTGCCAGTGCCAGCGCCCGCTCCTCCAGCACATCGGCGGCATGCAGGGCATTGAAAAAGCCCCAGTCCAGCCCCTCCTGTGCCTGCATCATGCGTCCGGTGTACAGCAGCTCGGCAGCCCGGCCCTGCCCGATGATGCGCGGCAGCATGGCACAGGCCCCCATGTCACAGCCTGCCAGCCCGACACGGGTGAACAGAAAGCCGGTTTTCGCCTCCGGCGTCCCCAGGCGCAGGTCGGAAGCCATGGCAATGATGGCTCCGGCCCCGACACAGATGCCCTCCACCGCCGCGATCACCGGTTTGCCGCAGCCCAGCATGGCCTTGACCAGATCACCGGTCATGCGCGTGAAGGCCAGCAGGTCCTTCATGTCCATCCGTACCAACGGGCCGATGATGTCGTGCACATCGCCACCGGAACAGAAATTGCCGCCATTGGAGGCAAACACCACAGCCTGCACATCGCCGGCCTGACTCAGGGCCCGGAACGTATCGCGCAGCTCGGCATAGCTCTCGAAGGTAAGCGGATTCTTGCGCTCCGGACGCGCAAGGCGCATCACCGCCACCGTGCCCTGCATCTCCCAGTGGAAATGCTGCGGTTTCAGTCCGGCCATCGGTATCAGGCTCATGACAGCGCTCCCATGGGGGCATCCGGATGCTCGCAACGCTGCAGCAGCCGGTTGAGTTCAACAATCGTCTCCGCATCCAGACCGGCAAACAGTGCATTGACATGCTGTTCATGACCGGCAGCCATGGCGGCAAACTGATCAAGTCCAGCCACCGTGAGCGAGACCCGCAGGCTGCGGCGATCATGCTCGTGCGGCTCACGCCGCGCCAGCCCGTCCTTCACCAGCCGGTCCACCACCGTGGTGATATTGCCGTTCGATACCAGCAGATGGCGCGAAAGCTCGGTCATGGTCTGGGGCTCCGGACTGCGGTACAGGGCTGCCATCACATCAAAACGCGGCAGGGTGGTCTGGTGTGCCACACGCAGGAATTCACGCAGATCAGCCTCAATGCTGCGCGTGGTGCGCAGCAGGTGCAGCCACAGGCGCAGGCGCTGCTTGGACAGTGCATCGGATGCGGTTGGACTCATGCCTGCCCTCCGTCCAGTGTCACCGCCTGGCCATTGATGGAGTCCGCACCCTCGGAACACAGCCACAGGGCCGTGGCCGTGACCTCAGCGGGGGCAATCAGACGGCCCTGCGGGTTGTGCCTGCATAGTGCCGCCACAGCCTGCTCGCGGTTGCGTCCGGTTTTCTGCATCACCTTGCGGATGGTGTTTTCCGTCATTTCAGTATCCAGATAGGCGGGACAGATGGCATTCACGGTCACGCCCTGTCGTGCCACTTCCAGCGCTGCCGAACGGACCAGCCCGAGCACGCCATGCTTGCTGGCGGCATAGGCTCCGGCATAGGCCTGGCCACGCAGCCCGGCTGTCGAAGCCACGGCAATCAGCCGCCCCCAGTGCCTGCCATCCTGCTCCAGCGCCTGCAGCCCGGCCCGGAAGGTCAGGAATACCCCGGTCAGGTTGACAGCCAGCATCTGCTGCCACTGCGCAAGCGTGGTTCGGGAAAGCCGGTTGGAATCCGCCACCCCGGCATTGGCAATCACAATATCGGGAACGCCGGCAACCGCAAACAATGCCGCCACCTGGGCCTCATCCGTGACATCCGCCACGACCGGGATGATGTGTGCATGGCGGTCGGCCATACGCTCCAGTGCCGCCGGTCTGCGCCCGCTGATAACCACACGTGCACCGGCTTCGGCAAAGGCCAGCGCCATGTCGGCCCCGGTACCACTGCCACCACCGGTGATCAGTACCGATTTACCGGCAAACCGGCTGGCTGCTGTGGTCGTCATGCGGCCCTCCGCTCGGGTCTGATGGGCTGGCACATGCTCATACCTGCCCGGTTTCACGCGCCCGTCCGGCCAGCCGGCGGGCCTGATCCCGCCCGGCCAGATAGGGCAGCGGCCATTCCTCAACTTCATCGCCCAGTGCCAGCGCCGCATGCAGGGTCCAGTAGGGGTCATTCAGGTGCGGACGTGCCAGACACACCAGGTCAGCCCGTCCGGCCATCAGGATGGAGTTGGCATGGTCAGGCTCATAGATGTTGCCCACCGCCATGGTACTGATGCCGGTTTCGTTGCGGATACGGTCGGAAAACGGGGTCTGAAACATGCGCCCGTAGACAGGCCGGGCCGCCGTCGAGGTCTGCCCGGCAGAAACGTCAATAATATCGGCACCGGCCTCATGGAACTGCCGGGCAATGACCACGGCCTCCGCCGGCGTGACCCCGCCCGCACCCACCCAGTCGGTCGCCGAGATACGCACGCTCATGGGCTTGTGTGCCGGCCACACGGCACGCATGGCAGCAAATACCTCAAGCGGATAGCGCAGACGGTTTTCCAGCGTGCCGCCGTAGTCATCTTCTCGCTGATTCGAGAGTGGCGAGATGAAAGCAGAAATCAGGTAGCCATGCGCCGCATGCAGTTCCACCATGTCAAACCCGGCCCGGTCAGCCATGCGCGTGGCCTCTGCAAACTGCTCACGCACCCTGTCCATAGCCGCACGGGTCATGGCCTCGGGCACGGCATTCCGCCCTGTCCAGGGGATGGCGGATGCCGACAGCAGCGCCCAGTTGTCCGCTGCCTCCGGCAAGGGCTGATCCATGCCCTCCCAGCCGATCTGGGTCGAACCCTTGCGCCCGGCGTGACCAATCTGGCAGCAGATGCGGGCACTGGTGTGCTCATGCACAAAACCGGTGATGCGCTTCCATGCGGCCTCATGCTCAGGGGCATACAGGCCCGGACAGCCGGGAGTGATGCGCCCTTCGGGAGATACACAGGTCATTTCGGTATACACCAGCCCCGCCCCGCCCTTGGCCCGTTCACCGTAATGCACCAGATGCCAGTCACCCGGGCAGCCATCCCGTGCCATGTACTGCGCCATGGGCGAGACCACGATACGGTTTTTGAGCGTCAGGTCGCGCAGGCGGAACGGGGCAAACAGGGGGGCACGGGCCGAAGTGCTGCCGGCCTGCTGCTGGAACCAGCGTTCGGCGGAGGCCAGCCAGTCCGGATCACGCAGCCGCAGGTTTTCATGACTGATACGCTGGGAACGGGTCAGCAGGGAATAGTTGAACTGCACCGGGTCCAGGTCGAGGTAACGCTCCACCTGCTCGAACCATTCGGTGGAGTTGCGCGCTGCCGACTGCAGGCGCAGCA
Organism: Thiothrix sp.; assembly: GCA_020442915.1. GTDB lineage: Bacteria > Pseudomonadota > Gammaproteobacteria > Thiotrichales > Thiotrichaceae > Thiolinea. The sequence goes on from JAGRJD010000001.1 coordinate 109,744, forward strand.
CATCCAGCCGCCGGTCCTCCTGATAGCGCCGGAAGGCCGACTCCATGTCAGGTTCAGTGTGCAGGAAATTCGCCAGGGCAATGGCGGACTCGAATCCGAGCTTGGTGCCGGAGCCGATGGAAAAGTGTGCCGTGGCGGAAGCATCGCCCAGCAGCACCACATTGCGGTAATGCCATTTTTCACACAGCACCCGCGGGAAGCTGAGCCAGGCCGAGCCCCGGATGTGACTGGCATTGCTCATCAGTCCATGCCCGGCCAGATGTTCCCGGAAAATGTGCTCACAGACAGCAATGCTTTCTGCCTGACTCATGTTGCCGAAGCCGAACTTCTCCCAGGTCGCCTCACTGCACTCAACAATGAAGGTAGCGGTATCGGCATCAAACTGGTAGGCGTGTGCCCAGACCCAGCCATGCTCGGTAGGCTCAAAAATGAAAGTGAAGGCATCATCGAATTTCTGGTGCGTCCCGAGCCAGACAAACCGGCAGGCACGCACATCGATCTCCGGGCGGAAATGCTCGGCCAGGGCCGTACGGGTACGGGAGTTGAGCCCGTCAGCCGCCACCACCAGATCATGATCCTGCATGTAGTGCTCGGCACTTTCCGCTTCGGTTTCAAAGCAGATCCGGATACCCAGCTCCCGTGCCCGTACCTGCAGGTCCAGCAGCAGCTGGCGCCGCCCGATCCCACAGAAACCATGGCCGCCGGAAACGGTACGCACGCCCCGGTGGCGCACCGCAATGTCATCCCACCAAGCGAAATGGGAGCGGATCACGGCCTCGCTCACCGGGTCGTTGGTGCGCAGGTTGTCCAGGGTTTCCTCCGACAGCACCACACCCCAGCCGAAAGTATCATCAGAGCGGTTGCGCTCCAGCAGGGTGATGTCATGGGATGCATCCCGTAATTTCATGCTGATGGCAAAATAAAGCCCGGCCGGACCGGCGCCCAGAATCAGGATTTTCATGTCCACCTCTCCCGTGACACTGACATTTGCTGACTATACGACAGTGGGTTTTTTATTTCAAATTTAAAATATTTAAATTTGAAATTTATTCTGATGGCATCCCCCTGCCCCATTTGCCACAATCGCCCCATCATAACCATCAACCAGCCATTCACGATTACAGGGGCCATGCCATGTACAGGGATTATTTCCAGAACCGGAGCTTTCGTTTCATCCTGCTGTTTCTGCTGTTCCTGCTGCCACTGTCCTTGTGGCTCCGGAACTGTCACAAGGACAGGCCGCCGGCGGTAACACCGGGGCTACGTGAACCGATCGGTGCCCTTAGCGGGGAAATGCTGGACTGGGCTGATCTGCCCGGCTGGAACCGGGACCGGCAGCAGGAAGCCTGGCCGGCACTGCTGAAAAACTGCCGGGTCATGCACAAAAAGCCGCTCTGGGGCCGTATCTGTCAGCAGGCCGAAACCCTGCCCGCCCCCCCGGATCAGGCTGGTGCCCGCCGCTTTTTTGAAGAAAATTTCACCCCCTACCGCCTGTTCAGTCAGGAAGGCAGGGATCAGGGCTTCATGACCGGTTATTACGAACCGCTGCTAATGGGCAGTTACACGCGGGATGAGCGTTTCAAATACCCGCTTTATGGCCCCCCCAGAGACATGCTGACCGTGGAACTGGACAGCCTGTTTCCGGAACTCAAGGGTAAGCGCGTGCGCGGACGTCTGGATGGCAACCGCGTGATCCCCTACTACTCACGGGCGGAAATCGAGGTACCTGACAGCCCGCTGGCCGGGCAGGAAATCCTGTGGGTGGATGACCATGCCGCCACCTTCTTCCTGCAGGTACAGGGCTCGGGGCGGGTGCAGCTGCCGGATGGAAAAGTCATTGGTGCCGGTTATGCCAACCAGAATGGCCAGCCCTACGTGGCCATCGGCAAGACCCTGATGGACTGGGGCGAAGTTGAACCGGGCAAGGTCAACCTGTTCGTACTGCGCGAATGGCTCAAAAATCATCCTGATCGCGCTCAGGCGCTCATGAACACCAATCCGAGTTACGTATTCTTCAGCCTGCGCGAAAATGTGGAAGATGGCCCGACCGGCTCCCTGAATGTGCCGCTCACCGCCGAACGCAGCATTGCCATTGACCGCAAGGCCATTGAGCTCGGCTCGCTTCTGTTTGTGGATTCCCGTTATCCGGCCGGCGACAAGGCCCCGTTGCAGAAGCTGGTCTTCGCCCAGGATACCGGCGGCGCCATTCGCGGCGATCTACGTGCCGACTTTTTCTTCGGTACCGGTGAGCAGGCGGAGAAATGGGCCGGTACCATGAAGCAGGATACGCATTTTTATTTCCTCAAGCCCAAACCGGCATCCTGAACCTGGTTAAGGGCATGACTCAAACGGGCTGGCGGGTGCTGCGGGCCGGTACAGCACGCATCCGGACCAGAATGGCTTTCGAGCGCCCCAGCAGCACTGCCGAAAAAATCAGTGCGCACCCCAGCAGCTGCAGCATGCTCATGCCCTGCCCGAGCCAGAACAGGCCCAGCAGGGCCACCCAGACCGGCTCCAGCACCAGAATCAACGCCACATTGCTGGCACTGGTCCGGCCCTGGGCCCAGGTCTGGAGCACAAAACGGCCACTGGTAGACAGCAGCACACTGGCCATGAGCCAGCCCCAGACCGCCAGGGAGGCTGTCATCCCCTGCCCTTCAAACAGCAGTGACAGCGGCAGCACCACCACTGCCACCATCAGCTGCTGTACCGCCACCAGCCCCAGCGCCGGAATGCGGCGGGCAGCCGTGCTGTTGAGGTTGAGGAACAGGGCGAACAACAGGGCTGACAACGCGATATAAAATTCGCCCGGCCCGAAGACAAAGCCATCCTCCAGCAGCAGGCAGGCCACCCCGACCAGTGCCACCGGCAAGGCCAGCCAATGCATCAGTCCCGGACGCTCCCCGAACAGCAGGCCCAGCAGTGGCACCAGCAAAAAGTTCAGGCTCAGGATAAAAGCACCGATCCCCATGTGCGTGCTGTACTGCAAACCCAGAATCCAGCACATCATGCCCCCGGCAAACGCCAGTCCCGCCGGAACAATCGCCAGCAACTCCCGCCGACTGCGCCCGCGCAGCCCGCGCCAGCCCAGCATCAACAGCAGCAAACCTGAAAACAGGAAGCGCAGGGCGATAAACAGTAAAGGCGGCATGCCGGTCAGGGCTTCGGAGGAAAAGAACCAGCCCAGAGAAGCAATCAGCGTCACCAGCACCAAGGCAAGGTCAGCCAGGGCATGTTCGGACAGGGAAAAACGGCCAGCCATAAAATTTGTGCACTGCAAAAAACCAAAACCGCATCATGCCCGAGAACGGGGTGACAGACAAGCTGTAAACCACCTGCCTGAGACTTATGCCAGGCCCGGATGCCGGATCAGCCAACACCTGTGAATGTTCGGATCACGCTGAAAATCCTCCGGGATGGATGGCTTGTGGAAATCCTGCAGCTCATAGCGCTGTTCCAGTACCGGGTCGATTTTAAAACGGCGGAAATTGTTGGAAAACACCAGCACGCCGTCCGGTTCCAGCACCCGCATGGCATCATCGATCAGGGCCACATGATCACGCTGGACATCAAAGACATCCTGCATGCGCCTGGAGTTGCTGAAGGTCGGCGGGTCAAGAAAAATCAGCTGATAGCGTCCCCGACACCCGGCCAGCCACTCCACCGCATTGGCACGGATGAAACGCCAGGTATAGGGGCTGGGCCGGAAACCGTTAAGACGGAAATTGGCCTGGGCCCAGTCAAGGTAGGTCTGGGACATATCCACACTGTCGACCCGCTGCGCCCCGCCCATGGCCGCATGCACACTCACCGCCCCGGTATAGCAGAACAGGTTGAGCACGGTCCTGCCCTTGCTGTGCTGCTGCACCCAATGGCGCATCGGGCGATGATCCAGAAACAGGCCGGTATCCAGGTATTCGGTGAGATTGACCCTGAACTTCACCCCATGCTCAAACACGGTCAGGTTCCGGGCCTCACCCTGTTTCTGATACTGCTCAGGGCCACGCTGGCGTTTGCGTTCCTTGAGCACAATATGCTGCGGGTCCACATCCAGCACCTCCGGCAGGGTCAGCAACGCCTGCTCCAGCCGCTGGTGGGCCAGCTTCGGATCAATGCTGGCGGGTGCAGCATATTCCTGCACATGCAGCCAGTCGCCATACCGGTCCACCGCCAGTGCAAACTCCGGAATATCGGCGTCATAAATGCGGTAGGCATTGGTTTCCTGACGCTTGAGGAAAGGCTTGAGGCGACGCAGGTTTTTGCGCAAGCGGTTGGCAAAATCCTCGGAAATCCAGACCGTAGGCCGCTGCTTCTGCTTCAGGGTATCCAGGGTCCAGAGCTGGCTTTCCTGGCGTCCGTTCATGACGCGGTAGGTACGGCTGTAAAACAGGTCGGTCATGGCCAGCGGGGCCTCCATGGGGGCAAACAGCGCCCCCCGGAATCCGGATGGCAGGGCGGCCAGTGCCTGCCCGCTGGCGGCATAACGCGGGCGCACGCGGGCTGCCGTGTCCTCCTTGCCGAATGCCAGCCGGGTCACCACCAGCCCCTGCGCCTGCGCCGCCGGTAGCAGCGTTGTTCCCCACACCCCGCCCGGCAGGCCCAGCAGGTCCCAGTCAGCCTGCGCCACTGCCAGTGCCCGGGCATCCGTATCAGCGCCCAGAAACCGCACGCTCCCGGCCTGCGCCAATCCGGCTTCGCGCCGCTGACGGGCTTCCTGCAGCAGTGCCTCCCACAACCCGGCATCATGCCCCGGCCAACGGCTGGCCACCGTGCTTCCACGCAGCAGGCCGGGTGCAATGTCATAAGCCATCAAGGCCCCTTCGATCAGAAACACCCCGGTGCCACACTGTGGCTCGAACAGGGTCAGTACTGCAGCCGGGCCGGTGTTCGTATCCGTGCGGGTATCGGCACGGGCTTGCCGATGGGCCTGCAACAAGGCAGGCCAGCCTGCGCGCACCAGAATGGCAGCAGCCAGATTTTCATGCAGGGCATAATGCTGCTCCGGATCACGATAGCCGCGTGCATGCAGCCCGCCGCTACTCAACTCCACGCCGATGCTGGCTTTGCCGCTGTAGAGATTGACCGATACCACCACATCCGGATGCTCACTGATATCCGGCCTGCGTCCACCCCGACGGCGGAACTGATCCACAATGCGATCCTTGACCCACTGCGCCCCGAAGCGGGTATTGCCAATGTCATCATTGCGCCCGGAAAAGCGCACCCGAAAGCTGCCGTCAGGGCGGATGTGGGTGCTCCAGTCCACGCCCTCAAGCAGCCGGGCCAGCTCGGCCTGATCCTTGCCATAGCCCTGTACCAGCTGCAGAGTCAGGCGTGAAGCCAGCCGGCTCCAGAGCAGCACCCGACAGGCAAAAGCCAGATCACCCCCAGCCAGCACTCCGGCATACCCGGTCTTCACTGATACCGCCCCCAGTGCAGTCAGCTCCTCCGCCAGCAACGGCTCGACCAATGGCGGGCAGGCCACAAACCAGAGCATGGGCTCCGCAGTGGGAGAAAGATCGGCGGGCATGGGCAGGATTCCGGGGAAAACGCTGATTCTAGCATCAGGCTACCCCATGGCCCAAGCGTGATCTTGCCGGTTCAGAAGTCAGGATTTGCCCCATTCCGTACCACCTCTGGACCGGTTGGTGAAAGCAGGCTGGCGGAGAATCGGCAGAGGCGCCTGCCCGTCACCGTTCGCTCATGCCGCTGAGCACAATGCCTGCACCGCTACCAGCGTCAGCCCGGTCTTTGATGCGATGGTGGCATCATCCAGCAGCTCCAGCAGGTTACGGGCAATGTCCAGCTTCTCTTCCTTCCGGCCCGTCTGCAGCCCTCCTCCAGTCCCTCCTGCCGGCCCTCCGCCCGGGCCGTGTCCTCCGAGTTCTTCAGGTGCTGATGCAGCTGAGGTCGAAAATGGCCCGCCGGTCCACCGGGCCGATGCCCTGATACTCGTTCTTGGTGTAGTTCAGCTCCACAATCTCCGGTTTATCGGTCCTATGACACCATTCCTCAGCGGATTGATGGTGCGCAGGCGCAGCACTTCGCACCCCTTGAGGCGGGTGGAGCTGAGGCAGGCAAAACCACTCCCGGCCAGTACCTGTGCCCGGCGGGCGTGCTCACCTTCAGCCGCCCCACGCAGGGCAAAGCAGACAATGCCGTGGTACGGGCGTCGGGATGCCATTTCACCAGCGTTTGACCTCGTAACTATGGCTGGATAATATCGGCTCAGGAATTTGAACAAGGGGTAGTCTCTTGATGGGATATGATCCCATGAGATGGGACAGGTAAACTTACCGGGCATGGGCCGTTGTGGAAAATACCTGCAACAGGGCATTTTTTGTTTAAAAACAAGGAATATAACTAGGGATGTCATCCTGAATGAGCCTGAACCCGCTGGATGCTGAAGCCATCCGAGCCTCCCTGTCTCCGACCGTGGCCGCTGCCCTGGGGCCGATCCAGGTATTCCGGCAGCTGGATTCCACCAACTGCTGGCTGCTGGAACAGGGGCGGAGCGGGGATGTATGTCTGGCCGAGGCCCAGACGGCCGGGCGTGGGCGTTACGGCAAACGCTGGCAGTCACCGGAGGGCAATATCTACTGTTCACTGCGCTGGCATTTTGATACCGTACCACCACAGTTCGGCTGCCTGAGTCTGGTGACCGGTGTGGCACTGGCACAGGCACTGGAGCAGGTCGGACTCACGGGACACGGACTCAAGTGGCCGAATGACCTCTGGCATCAGGACCGCAAACTGGGGGGTATCCTGATCCAGACGGCAGATGTTCCGTCACAGGTAGTGATCGGTATCGGGCTCAATGTGCAGATGGCGGTTGATACCGAGACACCGATTGACCAACCCTGGTGCCAGTTGTCTGATTTACTTGCCTTCCTGCCGGACAGGAACCATCTTCTCGGGGTGATGCTGGAACAACTGGTTCCGGCCCTGCAGCGTTTCCCGGCCTTCAGCCTGCCTGCGTTTCTGCCGGAATGGGAACGTCGGGATGTGCTCAACGGGCGCCGCATCCGTGCCCTGTCCGGCCATGATACCCTGACCGGGGTGGCCATGGGGCTGGACAGCCGGGGCTGGCTGCGACTTCGGGACCCGAGTGGCCGCGAGCATGCCTTTTCATCAGCAGACGTATCCATAAAACTGTGACAAGCTTGTTGATCGACGCCGGAAATTCCCGGCTTAAATGGTCTTTGCTGCATGGCGGCGGGCGCAGTGCCCAGCAATCCTGCAGTTATGAGCCCGGTAAACCGGTACCGGCGGCAGCCCTGGCATGCCTGCAGGCATTGCTGGCACAGCAGGCCGGTGTGGAACAGCTGGTACTGGTTCATGTACTGGGGCATGCATTTACCACCGGACTGGTGGCGCTGGGAGAGCGCCATCACTGCCGGGTGCTGGTAGTACAGAGTCAGGCGCACCATGCCGGTGTGACCAATGCCTATGCCCGCCCCGAACACCTGGGCGCGGATCGCTTTGTCGGCCTGCTGGCGGCCCGCCGGCTGGTACCGGCACAGGCGGCCATCGTGATCGACTGTGGTACGGCAGTGACCCTGGACGGGTTGCAGGCGGACGGTATCCACTGTGGCGGCCTGATCCTGCCGGGCCTCGGCTTGCTGGGGCAGGCCCTGACCAGTCGCACCCAGGCGGCCCACATGGCCGAACTGGATATGTCCAGGCCGATGGTTTTTGCCGATAATACCCGTCAGGCCATGGGTAGTGGCTGCCTGCTGGGGCTGGCCGGTGCGCTGGAGGGCATCCGGCGGCGCATGCAGATGCAGCTGGGCGCGGATACCGTGACCCTGCTGTGTGGCGGTGATGCCGGGCGGCTGCATGCCCTGCTGGAGCGGCCCGAACAGGTCAGGCTGGTGCCGGACCTGCTGATGGCGGGCCTGCAGCATTATCTGGAGCAACAGTCATGATGAATCTGCTGGTGATCCTGCTGGTGTTCCTCAACCTGTCCCTGCTGGCTCTCAACCTGGGGCTGGTGGGCAGCTTGGGCAGCATTCCGCTGACGGAGCCGGGCATCGCTTCGCTGGAGCTGGTGCATGAGGTACCACCGGTCGGTTACAGCAGTGGTCAGGGGGTCGACAGCAGCTGCTATACCATTGGTCCCTACAACAGCGAGCGGGCCGCACAACAGGTTATGGCGCGCATCCGCAATTATGGCCTTGCGGTGCAGATGCGCTCGCTGCGGACCATGGAAACCCTGAGTTACCTGGTTTACATCCCGGCCCAGTCCAGCGAGGCTGAAGTGGAACGGATCACCCGTGATCTGGCGCGTTATGATGTTCCGGATTACATGGTGATCAGGGAAGGTCCCTACCAGAATGCCATTTCGCTCGGTTTCTTTGAGGACCTGCAGAAGGCGAAACGCCATACCGAATACATCCGTTATCTGGGCTATGATGCCCGCTATACGGAGCAGAAGGCGGCGCGGGAAGTGTTCTGGCTGGATTATGATGAACCGTTCGGCAGCAATACACCGGTCCTGGACTGGAGCCAGGCGGTGGATTCCGCCTCGCGCCTGCAGTTGATTCCGCGTGCCTGCCGTTGAGGAGCGACCCTTGAAAAGCCTGTTGCTGGTGGCACATGGCAGCCGCCGTCCGGCCTCGAATGAGGAAATCCGCAGCCTGACCCGGCAGGTGGCAGCCCGTTCCGGTACGGCTTTTGGCCATGTGGACTGTGCCTTTCTGGAGCTGGCCGAGCCCTCGATCGGTGCAGGGATCGAAGCCGGGATTGCTGCCGGTGCCACCGAAATCGTGGTATTTCCCTGTTTCCTGTCCGCCGGACGCCATGTGGTGCAGGATGTGCCGGACCAGGTGGCGGCCAAGCAGCGTGAGCACCCGGATGTGGTGCTGCGCATAGGCAGCCACCTGGGGGCATCGACGGTTTTACCGGAGCTGATTCTGGCAACGGTAGCACAGGGTTTCTGTGTGTGTGGCCGGGTACGGGCACAATGCAGATTTCCGCACTGCCGGCCAGTGGATGGAAACTGAAGAATAACCTGATCCGGAACCGGTTCTGGAGAGGAAATGGGACGGCACCAGAAAATCGTGTGAGGCTTCAGCCTTGAACCGAAAGTTCAAGGTGGAACCCGATTCCATGCCATAAGGCTTACCGACTTGCAGTCATGCACACAGGCATGAAAAACAGATTCCTGGATCAAGTATTAGGCTCAAGGATTTATCCACCCCATCACGGGTTCCCCAGTTCGCCGTCCTTGAGGCCATACTATTACATTCAGGTGCATGAGAAAAGTTTTCCGGATGAAAAAGCGTGTAACCTGATAGACAATGCTGGCCATCAGAACCTCACCGCAAAAAAGTTTCATCTGACTACGTGAGTCAGTTCAACTCATCTAAAGCATGACCCTTCTCCGAAGTATGGCCTGCTTACGCCTTTCCTGGCAGTACCACCGGTCGTTCCAGCTCAATGCCGCGCTCGGCCAGCAAAGCCTCCAGAGCCGGCAGCAGGTCGCCAAGGTATTCTTCCAGTGTATCACGCACGGTATCGACCATGACCTGGGTGCTGCGCTCGATTTCGACATTGATACGGTCACCCGGTGCCTTGGCTTCAAACGTGGTCATGCGCCGGGTTTCCGGAATCAGCCAGACTTCAAACCAGCCGGCTTTCCTGTCAGCTTCCGAGACCGTCAGGCTCACCCCGTTCAGGGCAATATACCCTTTGGCAAAAATATAGCGCATCCACGGCTCCGGTACCCCGAAACGCAGGCAGGCATTATTTTCCTGATGGCGGATTTCCAGCACGGTGGCACAGCAATCCACATGCCCGGACAGGGGATGCCCGCCGATTTCCGCCCCATCCTTTGCCGCCCGCTCCACATTCACCTGACCGCCTTCAGCAAAATCCCCCAGGCTGCTGACCTGCAGGCTCTGCCAGATCACATCGAAACTGGCGGTATTCGCATCAAGCACCTGCGTCACCGTCAGACAGACCCCGTCCACCGCCACACTGGCTCCGACTTCAAGCCCTTGGCAGAAACCCTCCGGGAACGTGATGACAAACGTGCGCATGCCGGTCTTATCGGTAATACGCGTCAGGGTAGCTATACCCTGAACAATGCCGGTAAACATGAAGACACTCCCAGAATTACAATCCGACAAGGGTTCCAGAGTTGGAGGATGGTGTCAAACAGGTTACGCCGCATCAGGGCGGCAGTCTGCTTGATCTTTTGCAGTGACTCTGCAATGCTCGACATCAGATGGACTTCCACCCTGACTGACGCTTGCAGATACGCTGCAGCCGGCAGAGCTCATCCGGATTCATGCCACTGCCGGTATCGGAATGAAATGGCGTTATTCGTAAAGTGCGAAACGTGGTACCAATTGAATGCTGTTTCTGATACTGGATGATCATCCGTTATTTGCAGACGCCCTGCGGCAGGTTCTGCTGCGTTATGCCGATCATGTCATCGTCCGGATTGCGCCAAGTGTTGTACAGGCTCAAGCCTTGATCAATTCGGGCTTGGCGTTTGACCTGTTTCTGGTGGACCTCAAATTGCCGGGGCTGGATGGCTTTTCATTCATTCACTGGATAAAAAAGCAGAATATTGCCACACCGGTCATCGTCATCTCATCCTCGGATACCGTGGAATACGATGAGGGTCTCCAGGCACTGGGCGTGATGGACTTCATCCATAAATCAGCCGACAGCAGGAGCATCCTGAAATCCATTCATGCAGTCCTGCTGCTGAAGACTCCTGCAGGTGCAAATGCAGGCGACAGCAGAGGCCACAGGGCACCCGGCCAGTCCACCGATCCGGTCTGCACAACACAACAGCAGGGATTCTGCCTGACGCGAAGGCAGATGGAGATTCTGTCCCTGATGAATGGCGGCCTGTCAAACCGGGAGATCGGTCTGCAGCTCAACATTGCCGAATCCACCGTCAAGAAACACGTTTCCAGCCTGATCAGGCTTTTTTCTGCACATAATCGAACCAAATGCATTTTGGAAGCCAGGCGACTGGGCGTATTGCCGGACAGCTGACTGCCGCAAGGGTGAACATGGAACAATATCTGGAGCGCAAGGTTGAATCCGAGCAGATTCTGCTGCTTTATCAGAATCTGAACTCCGCCCTTTCCGGCAACCTTCTGGTGCTGGTCTGTCTGGCCTGGGCCTCCCGCGAGCAGATGCATACCTGGGGAATGATGCTGGCCATCGCCGGCTGCATCCTGTTTTTCCTGAGGTATCTGGACGGCCTGCAGCTCTCCGGCAATCCCCGCTCCATCCGGGAGCATCCCCGATACTGGGAGCGACGCTATGCGACCGGCCTGCTGCTGACCGGAACCTTCTGGGGGCTGGTGTTTTACGGCATCATTGAAAACCAGAACCCTGAAATGAACTTTTTCGTCATGTGCTTTTTCGGGGCCATCGTCTCCATCGGGGGCGCGACAACGGCGGCCAGATTCCCGGTCTACCTGTACCTGATCCTGCCAATCTGCGGTCTGGTGATGATCAAGTTCTTCCTGCTGGAAGGCATGCTGTACCGCATCCTGTTTCTGGCCCTGTTTGCCTTTATCGCCATCAATGTCGTGGTGAACCGCAACTATAACCGCATCATTTCCAAAAGCATTTACCTGCGTTATGAAAATGCGTTCCTGATTGCCAAACTGGAGCAGGAAAAAAGCCGGGCGGAAGAAAACCAGGCACTGGCCGAAGATGCGATGCGCTCCAAGGACAAATTTCTGGCGGCAGCCAGTCATGACCTGCGCCAGCCACTGCACGCCCAGAGCCTTTATCTGGACATTATCCAGGATTACATCAGTCCGGCGGGCCTGGAAAGCCTGACGGCCCTGAAAAAAACCAATCTAACCCTTTCCGAACTGTTCAACAAGGTGCTGGACGTATCGCGCCTGAATGCGGGTATCGTGATCGCCAAGCAACGCCATTTCCACTTGACGGATGTCACGGCCTCGCTGATGGAAGAGTTCCGTCAGGATGCCAGGGCCAAAGGGCTGCTGCTGGAAGAAAAGGCGGACGATGGTGCCATCATTCATACCGACCCGGTATTGCTGGCACAGATTCTGCGCAATATCCTTGCCAATGCCATCCGCTATACCGATCAGGGCAGCATTTCCCTGTCCTGTCAGGTCCGGAACAGCTACGTCAGCATCAGTATCAGCGATACGGGCAAAGGCATCCCCCCGGCAGAACAGCAAAAGATTTTTCAGGAATATTATCAGCTTCAGAATCCTGAACGCGACCGGAACAAGGGGTTGGGACTGGGTCTGGCGATTGTTGCCAAAATGTGCAAGCTGCTGGCGCTGGAAATAAAATGCGACTCGATACCCGGACGGGGTTCCACCTTTACCCTCAACGTGCCCTGCGGCCATGAAAGCGAGGTTGCACCGGAGCATCTCCCGATCAATTACAAAATACTGGATCAGGCCCGTATTCTGGTGATTGACGACGAACTGGACATTTTGCAGGGCATGGAACTGCTGCTGACCTCCTGGGGCCTGCAGACCCTGTCAGCCGAGTCAGAGGCGGATGCCATCCTGAAAATACGCACAGCCTGTTTCAGACCGGACCTGATCATTGCCGATTACCGGCTGCGCAATGACAAAACCGGTGCCGAGGCCATTGCCGGTATCAGACGGCTGCTGGCAGCGGAAATCCCGGCACTCCTGATTACCGGTGACACCAGCGAGGAGCGCCTGCAGGAGGCAGACACCAGTGGCCTGCTGATCCTGCACAAACCGCTTCAGCCCATGAAACTGAGACCGGTACTTTATTCCCTGCTGCACCCCGGCCCCGGCAGACCTGTCTCCAGCCAGCAGCCTGCACCGGAGTGACGGCCCCCCACGCATCGGTCACCTGGCCGGCTCCGGGGCGGGCCTGAATCACTGCCCGCCGGTGATGACGATCGAAGAAACCACATCATTGGCACCATTATTGACAAAACAGTCATCGTCAGCCGCAAAGTTCCACTGACTGCCCGCAAATCCGGCATCAGCAAACAGTTGTGCCCGCATGCCGCGCGGAATCCGGATGGAGGACAGGTCATCATTCCTGATGCCCATGGCCTGGATCTGCCCCATGTCATAGCGTCCGGGTGCCAGACTGACGGCATAGCCACCATAATTACAGTCCTGATACACCGTGACGACACGGGAAGCCACGGGATTCGGCCCTGGCTGGGCGGTTGCGGTACCGCTGGCCAGGGTCGGGAAAGGCAGACGGGTTTCCGCAGTCGCCTGTCTGGGTGACAAAGGCATCATGTCATTGCCGCAGGTATTGGTTTTTTTCACCGTGAAGGGCGCACCGGGTGTCAGATAGACATCACCATGCTGGTCGATGGCCAGACCCGGCCCGCCACTGATATGGTATTCAGGCATCTGGTCACAGCGGAACGGCCATTCATAACCGGCGTATTGCCCGCCCATGGTGACTGTACCCGCTTCGGTCAGGTACTCGCCCACCTTCTCGATCATGGCTTTGCTGAGTGACTTGGCGGAGACCTTAATGGCTGTTTTCAGGGCCTGTCTGGCCACCTGTCTGGCGACAATCTGCCCCACGGCAGCAGGAGCCGCGCCACCTCCCGTGGCTACGGTTTCGGCCACGCCGATCAGCACGTCACCCACGATTTCAGCCACCGGCTCGATACAGTCGAAATCGGTTTGCGGATTGATGCCGTCCGGCTGGATATGCGCCCGCAAGGTGAACCAGACCGCTCCCGTATTGAAGGTTTTCACACCGTCCCGGCCATTGAACCTTGAGGGCAGCACATCATGGTACAGACAGCCCACCTGCTCCAGGGAATAGGCCACCGGCCAGGCCGTTTCATTCACCAGACGAAACCCCGGACTTTTGCCCTGGGCCGAGCGGCTGACTTTCCCGAACTCATGGTCGGAAAAAATCCGGTACTGGCCACCATAGGCCTCGATCTGAAAGTTGCCGTAACTGGTGCCGGTTGAATCATAAGGAACGATTTTTGTCGACTCGCCATGTTTGGCGCTGCCGGAAGCCGTGCCGGTAATCCGGGTGATCAGGCAGACGCCCCGACTTCTGGCCGTCCAGGTCTGCCCGGGCTGAACCGTGTAATCATCATCCGAACAGCCGGGGTATTCCACGGTACCGCTGACGGCATAATCCGTCTGGTTGGTGATCTTTGCCAATGGATAGGCAGCAAACCCCGGTGCACTGATCAACAGCAACAGGGTAGAAAGTGGTGCTTTTTTCATGGAATCATCCTTACCTTTGACACAGCCAGTGTTGCAGGCCGCAACCGGTCCTGTCCGCCACAGCTTTTCCTGACCGGCAGCCAGCCCCGCTTTTACAGGTTCTCCCTCGCAAGAAAAACCATTCACTGACATTGTATGCGGGTATTAAAGGCTGTAAATGGTACCAAAGTACCGATTCAGCCGAAATTTCGGGGAATGCTGGAAATCAGGCCGGGGGTGGAATCCGCATGCCCCCTGCAAGGCAGCACGGGACATGCGGGTGGAGATGAAAAACACGGCAGGGTGCAGACGGCTTAACGGCGGTCGTCTCCGGAGGGATGATCTGCTCCCGGTGGGTCAAAAGGAATTTCGGCATCCTTTTGATAACGTTTCCTGGCCCATGGGCGGTAGACGTACAGCACAATACCGATGAAGACCACCGGAATCAGGTAATACAACCAGTTTTCCATTTTTCGCTCCTTTTAAAGTACCAGAGAAGGTGAAGATGCGGCTCCCTGCCGTGTCATGCACTGGTATCGGTCCTGCCGCCCGCATGGCGAATCTGCCAGACCACAAACAGCAGCACCAGCCCCATCATCACCACGGCAGCGATGACAATCATCCACAGATACTGTTCCACATAGGTTGCCAGCAGCAGGGCCAACAGCAGCAGCGCACTGACCACATACAGTTTCCATGACACCAGCATGCCATCCACAAACGTGGCAAAGGCCAGCAGCAGCAGGGTCAGCAGCCCCGTGGTTTCATAATTGAGGCGCCCGGTACCGAGAAGCAGATAGACAACCGCCGTGGCAATCAGCGCCCCGCTCCACAGCACCAGTTGCTGGAACAGTATCCTGCTGCCATGTGCCAGGCCCAACCGCCGTGAGCGCCATATCCCCCACAGGGTGGTTATCAGCGCCATCAGGATCAGCAGGTAGCGCCAGTAGCCATGGGCACTTGTACCACGGTAATCGGTAATGCCCACACCCAGCAGGGCCAGCAACATGATGCCGACAAAAACGATCGCATCAACCTTCATGACATGACCGAGGGAATGCATCCGCTCCGACAGGGTTCTGCCATCATCCGGTTTCGGGGTATCCACAGGGGTACTCATTATTGCTCCTTGACTGACGTACCGGCAGCCCCATGCCGCCGGTACGATAGATAGTATGCATGAACTGACTCACGATGATGAATCGCGCTATCAGTCGCGGTACCAATCATAGCCCAAAAATACTGCACCCGCTCACTCGGGACCGGGTGCGCTGCCGTGCTACCGACACGGCTCCCTACAGCTGGATCAGGCGCTGCAGCTCCACTTCGGCCAGCCCCTGTGCTGCATCGGGAAACTCACTGATCGGCCTAGGCCTGGAAAAATAATAGCCCTGCATGAAATCGAAGTCGTAGCGGCTGGCTTCCAGCAATATTTCATGATTTTCCACCCCCTCGGCAATGGTCTTTATGCCCAGATTTTTACACAGCTCGATCAGGGAGCGGACAATATGGTGGCTTGAGCTGTTGACCAGCAACTCCCTGATCAGGGACTTATCCAGTTTGATATAGTCAACTCCCAGCTTTGCCAGATAGGAAAAGGAAGAGAATCCGGTTCCGAAATCATCCAGAGCAAAACGCAGGCCGTAATGCTTCATGTTTTTTATGAATTCACGGGTAATATTGATATTTCTTATTTCAGCCGTTTCGGTGATTTCTATAATAATGTTCTGTAACGGATAGCGGGTTGTCACCGAGCAATCAAAGACATACCTCATCAAGTCTGGATTTGACAAGGTTGCATAGGAAAGATTGATATTCAATACCGGATAGTCCAGCCTTGCCCCCATGCTCATGGATTTTTTCAGGACGTACTTGTCAATCACCACAATCTTTCGGTTCCTTTCCGCATAATCAATAAAGCCTTCCGGCGTATAAATTTCATCGTCTTTTTTGATTCTTGTCAGTGCTTCATAAGCAAAGTTCAGATGGCTGTCGGCATGGACAATCGGCTGTAGATACACGACATACAGCATTTTTCTGAAGCCGGTCTCCAGCAGGTCATCCCAGAATTTGGCCTCCCGCTCCTCCTGCAAAATGGTTTCTGCACCATTATAAAAATGATAAGCACTTGCCTTCAGGCGCTTGTTTTCATACATGGCAATATCGGCAAAAGACGAGAGCTCGTCCAGATCAGCGGCATCATGCGGAAACCTGGCTGCCCCGATTGATGTCGAGACATGAATGCCCAGGCTGTTATCCTGAAAAATCCGGCCTGTTCTCTCCGCAACCTCGGTCAGGTGCATTGCGACACCTGCCGGATCGGCATCCTGAACAATAATGGAAAATTCATCCCCTCCCATTCTCCCCACAATGCCTTTGCCCCTGAAAACCGATGCGAGTATACCGGAAAAATCGATCAGCAGGTTATCACCTGCAGCATGCCCCAGGGAATCATTGACCAGTTTGAAGTGGTTCAGGTCGGCACTCACCAGCGTGAAGGGTTCGCGCTTCCCGATCAGGGTATTCAGCTCCAGGGTGAATCTTCTCCGGTTGAAAAGTCCCGTCAGGGCATCATTATCGGCAAGTTGCTGGGTTTCATGAACCTTTTCAGTCAGTTGCCGGTTTTTGACTCCGATTTCCCGCATGGCACGTTCCAGCTCATCGGCAAGGTGGCTGACATGATGATAGATATCATCGATTTCATCATGCCGCGTGCAACGCGAAAAAATAGCCAGTCTGCTTTTTGCAAAGGTAAATTCTTTCCTGGCGATACTGTCCAGAATCGCCCCCAGTACATGGATTCGCTTCATGGCGAGCTTGAGCATCATGTAGAAAATCATCATCAGGGCAAGATAGATCAACAGGGATTTTTCTATCAGCCCGTAGATTGCAGCATCGGATTTTTTCAACAATACGGAGGCATCCCCCAGAATAACAAACAGCAGACCTTCTTTCTGGAAGTAACTGGCCAGTTTTTTACTGCCTGAGAATGCCACCTTTTCGGCACTCCAGTCTTCCTGATGACAGGAAAAAAAGGGGAAATCACTCAGAAAACCCCTGTATGTGAATGAGATGGTTGCCTGCTCATATAAAAAATACTCGCCATGCAGACAGATTTTTTTACTCCCGGTGGCATCCCCCTTTCTGAAGACAATTATCCTGACTCCATAGATATTCTCCAGAATCTGGTCGAGTATGCTGTCGATACTGATGGAAACCTGAATAAAGCCACTGTGAAAGTTATGATTTGAAAGCGGCTTGATAAAATAAAGCTGGCAATATTCCCTGCAACGAAAAAAGCTCCTTCCATCCGTATAGTTGAAATTGCCTGATATTTCGCTGATCTGCAGGACTGAGGAGAGGTCAAATGGGTTATCCTTGTCCGAGATATTATAATACCCACCTTTATTATCATAATAGGCAAGCCGGTAATTGATACTGTCGCCACTGACCTTCAACCACTGTGATTCGATATATCGTAGGGTCTTGTTCGTATCACGAACAACCTGTTTTTCTACTGTATAGCCTTGTGAGATTTTTTGAATTTTTCTGTTCGTATCCCGGATCAGGTTTTCAATGATCCGGCTGACCAGGCTGTTCTTGATCCTGATCTCTGAATAAACCTGCTCCATGGCCCCATGAATGATGTTTTCCCTCAGAAACAATACGCCGGCAATGGTAACAACAAGCAGCATCAAGGCCATGGAAACGATAATCCAGAGCTTGAAATTTCCGGGAAAATAGAAGATTTTACTCATGGTTGCCAAGTTGCGGAGTGTTGCTGCTACGCCATTCGGTAGCATACAAGCCTGGCGCGCATACAGTATCGGCACCCGATGTGTGCAAAAACAGTAAAATCACCACATTTAACGGTTAAGCCGATTGTAACAGACTGAAAAATTCCATTAATTTATTGATTTTTAAAGTTTTTGATAAAACTGTAATATTGAAAAAAGATTAACGGGATTACTTTATAAAAAATCCTGATTATTATAAGTTGATATTCGCCAGAAAAAATCCAACCTGGTCGGGCAGCTTTTCCCATGCCACCGACCGCTAATATGGGCTGCAGACGTTATGCGGTTTTTTACCTTTCTGTCGTGACAGATAAAAAATGCCGTAAAGCTTGCACCGAGGTACTTATGCTTCTGATTTCACCTGATCCGGGCGGGAGCGTCCTGAAAAGCCTGGTCCGCCTGTCTGCACTGATCACCATGCTGTTCTGGTTGTATGGTAGTCATGCCGCCGGGGAAGACACGGTACCGGCCTATACGGGCGTTTTCCGGGTTCTGCTCCTGTCCCCGCCCACGACGCTTGATCCGCAGGCCAGTTCCCTTTCAGGTGATCATGGTTTCAGCCAGTATTTCTTCGATCCCCTGTTCACACTTCAGGACGGAAAAGCCGTACCCGTACTGGTGGAAAGCTATCACTGGGAGACGCCGACACGCTGGCGTTTTGTCCTGAAAAAAGGAGTGCTTTTTCATGATGGCAGTGAACTGACCACCAGTGATGTGACCGCCACGTTCCGGCGCGCCTTCCGGCTCCGGAACAACGCCTATGAACACATCAAGGATTATGACATTCAGGCCCTGGATACCTACCAGTTCCAGATCGACACCCGAACCCCCAATAGTGAACTGCTGTGGGACCTGGAAGATGTCAGGGTGATCAGCCATACCGCTGAAAATGCCGATAGCGCAGCCTTCGACAGCGGCGAGCAGCTGGTTGGAACCGGTCCTTACCGGCTGGTCAGGCGACAGGGTTTCGAGCAGTTTGAGCTCACGGCCTTTATGGATTATCACCGTGGTCCCGCCTTCATCCGCAACGTGCAGGTACGCTCCGAGACCGATCCGGAGCGACGCAGGACCGCCTTTCTCGCGGGGCAGACCGACCTGACCGAAGGGGTCTTCCACAAATACCTGCCGGAACTGCAGCATGAGGCCAGCGTTACCAACAAAACCTCGCATTTTTTATACATGCTGGCCCCTGATGCCATCCGTGAACAGTCACCGGATGTCCTGGGGCCGGATGGAAAGCCCCTGCCCCATAATCCGCTCAAAGACCTGCGGGTACGGCAGGCCATTTCCCTGGCACTGGATCGTGACAGGCTGGTGAACCAGCTGCTGGGTTCCCAGACCGGTTCACAGCCCGCCGGCCAGCTGGTCAACAACAATACGGAAATGGCGGATCCCACCCTGTTCCCCGATCAGCAGGACATTCCTGCGGCAAAACGCCTGCTGCGGGAGGCAGGCTATCCGAAAGGGTTTCACCTGATCATTCGCGACAAGGACGCCCGCCGGGAATATCTGGAGCGTATCGCCGACATGCTGGGCGAAGTCGGCATCCAGGCCCGGATAGCGACCCTGCCGGCCGGGGAATATTTCAGAAAGGCAAACAGCCAAGCCTTCAGCGCCGCATTCTTTGCCTACAGTGCCGACGGAAACCTGGCCAACCTGCTGACACAACTGCTTTATACCGGGGCCGCAGGTAACAAGGGTGGCTACAGCAATCCGACTCTCGACCGCCAGATCGACCATGCCCTGGCACAGACTTCAGCGGAACTCAAGCGGCGTGAGCTGCGCAAGGCACAGCGCCTGGCCATCAAGGACCTGGCCCTGATTCCCATCCTGTTTCAGGCTTATAACTGGGTGATCCGGCCCGACATGATCTACCTGCCGACCGACCAGTTTTTCACCGAGGCCTATTATGTCCGCCCCAATACCCCCAACCCGCAATAACGTGAACAGGTGCAGCTTCAAACCGGACGAATGAAAGGCCCTATCCGGCCCGAAGCACCTGAGCGCCACAACCGATGGCCCATTGGGCTTCGAGCTGGAGGCGCTGGAGCAGCTGGGTTCAGTCACGCTGCTGCATGGCAGCCTGTCCGGAATCGGCAACAGGGGCAGCAAAGTACAAGAAAAGGGCCATTTCTGGCATGGCACCCTGCTGCCGCAACCATTACCATGGCGCTAGTCTTAAGGAGGACATTCATGATTACTCATACAGTACAGGGCGTTGCGGTCCGGAACATTGAACGGGCCGACAGTGCCGTGATTGATGCCCTGGCCCGGTGTGGCGCGGCGACCGTGCATGAAGCCCAGGGCCGGATTGGCAACCTGAATCCCTACATGCGCCCGATTTTCAGCGGTGCGCGCATTGCCGGTAGCGCCGTCACCATTCTGGCCCAGCCAGGTGACAACTGGATGGTGCACGTGGCCATTGAACTGTGCCAGCCGGGTGACATTCTGGTCGTCGGCACCACGTCCCCCTGCACTGACGGCTATTTCGGCGACCTGCTGGCAACCTCGGCCCAGGCACGGGGCGTGCGCGGGCTGGTGATTGATGCCGGGGTCCGCGATGTGCGTGACCTGACCGAAATGAATTTCCCGGTCTGGTCCAAGGCCGTTTCCATCAAGGGTACCGTCAAAAATACCCTGGGGTCGGTGAATGTACCGCTCCTGTGCGCCGGTCAACACGTCATGCCCGGTGACATCGTGGTGGCGGATGATGATGGGGTGTGCATCGTGCCACGCCAGAATGCCGAAAAGGTACTGAAAGCCGCTCAGGCGCGGGAAGCCAACGAAGGTGAAAAGCGCCAGAAACTGGCCTCCGGTGTACTGGGACTGGACATGTACAATATGCGCCCCGGCCTGGAAAAAGCGGGCTTCCGCTATCTGGATTCACTGGACGAGCTGGCGTAAGGCGGTTCACTGCAGGCTCCGGCCTGCCCTTCTTCAACCCTCCTCGGCCCTGGGGAGGGTACAGCCCCTTTTCAACCTCCCCTGACCTCTGACAGCCGGCGGCAAACTGTGCATCTATTGTGCAGAAACCGGGTAAATTCAGGGGATTCCGAGACGGCCACCCCTGCCGTACTGGCTGCGTTCAGGATGCGGGATTATAGTGCAAACCATGAAAGGCAGCGTTTTCCGCAAACTGATCACGGCATTTCTGGGCCTGACCCTCATTATCCTGCTTGCCACCCTGGGGCTGGCACGCTGGAGCTTTGAGTATGGTTTTCTGGATTATGTCAATGCCCTGGAACAGGGCCGTCTGGAGCAGGTCAGTACGGCACTGGCCGAGGAGTATGCCTCCTATGGCAACTGGCGCGATATACCGCTTGAACGCCTGAACCGGATTCTCTCCAGCCGCCCCCCCGATGCGGGTGGTCCGGGCGGGCAGCCACCGGCACATGGCGGCAGAAAAAAGCCACGCGCCGACCTGCGGATACCGGACAGGCCCGGTGATCCGGAACGTCGTCTCCGCCGTCGGGGCATGCACGAACGGGGGCCACCGACAGCGCTGCTGGATCAGGATGGACAGCTGGTAGCCGGACGTCAGGATGCCGTGCTGCCGGAACACGGCATCCGGGTCGGCGTTCAGGTTGAAGGACAGACAGTGGGGGCGGTTTTTGGCCTCCCGCGTCGGCATTTTGAGTCGCCGCAGGAAACGGCCTTCTCCCGGCAGCAATGGCTCACCAGCCTGCTGATTGGCCTGGCCAGCCTGCTGCTGGCGCTGCTGGCTTCCTGGGTGCTGGCACGCTGGCTGCTGGGGCCGCTGCGGCGCATGATGGCCGCCATCCGCACCCTGTCCGGCGGGGATTTCTCCCCGCGTCTCCAGACCGCATCGAACGACGAGCTGGGACGGCTGGCTGCCGACATCAATCACCTGGCCGCCACACTGGAAGACAATCAGGCGGCCCGCCGACGCTGGCTGGCCGACATTTCCCATGAACTGCGGACCCCCGTCACCATCCTCTCCGGCGAACTGGAAGCGCTGCAGGACGGCATTCGTCCCTTCAACCGCGAACAGCTGGACTCCCTGTCCCAGGAAGTGGCACGCCTGCACCGCCTGATTGAGGATCTGTACCAGCTGTCGCTGTCAGAGCTGGGCGGGCTGCATTACCACTTTGCGCCCCTGCGCCTGGACCAGCTGCTGGAGCGGCTGGCAGGCAGCCTGCAGGCACGGGCACAGGCGGGCGGGCTGACCCTGAAGCTGGAAGCCGAGCCTGCCACGGTCATGGCGGACACGCACCGCATGGAACAGCTCATCACCAACCTGCTCAACAACGCGCTGGCCTATACTGATACACCGGGACGGGTGGAAATGGAACTGTACCGCAGCCAGGGACAGGTCATACTGATCGTGGAAGACAGTCCACCGGGCGTGCCGGCTGATGAGTGCCAGCCACTGTTTGACCCGCTGTACCGGCGCGAGGAATCACGCAACCGGCGCATGGGTGGCGCCGGCCTGGGGCTGGCCATCTGCAGTAACATCGCCCATGCCCATCGCGGCACCATTACCGCCCGCCCTTCCCGGCTCGGTGGCCTGTGTATGGAGCTGCGCCTGCCTGAACAGCATGAAGGAGAACAATGACTGCCATGGACGATGCCGACCTGATCATGATCATCGAGGATGAAGCCAAAATCGCGCACCTGCTGGCCGACTACCTGGAGCGTGAAGGGTTTCGTACCCTGTCCTGGCCTGAGGGCACCGGGGCGCTGGACCAGATCCGGACCCACAATCCGGCCCTGGTGATCCTGGACCTGATGCTACCCGGCATGGACGGCATCACCCTCTGCCGTGAGCTGCGTACCTTTTCCCAGACTCCGGTGCTGATGCTGACAGCACGCGTGGACGAGATCGACCGCCTGCTCGGGCTCAAGATCGGCGCCGATGACTACGTCTGCAAGCCCTTTCTGCCACGGGAAGTGGTGGCACGGGTGCAGGCCATCCTGCGCCGCACACGTCCACCCGCCACCGAACTGCAGCCGCTCGCCACCGAGGAGCCCGCCCTGCAGTACCGGAACCTGACACTTTATCCGGAGCGTTATCGTTGTGAGGCTGCCGGTCAGGGCGTGGAGCTCACGCCACTGGAATTCCGCATGCTGCAGACCCTGATGTCCCGTCCGGGGCGGGTGTATTCACGCGAAAAGCTGATGGAGCTGTGCTATACCGATGATCGCATCATCAGCGACCGCACCATCGACAGCCACATGAAAAACCTGCGCCGGAAGCTGAATGCCCTGCTGCCGGATGACCTGATCCAGTCGGTGTACGGAGTCGGCTACAAACTCGGGTAAGCGGCAATTCCCGTGCCATTCGCATGCATACCCACTTGCGCCTACAATCGCGCTTTTCACCACCAGGAATCCTGCCGTGAGCACCGATACCGTGACCATCAAGCGCACCACCTGTTACGAGTGCGATGCCAACTGCCTGTTTGATGTGCATCTGGATGCCAGCGGTCAGGCCGTCAGTGTCAGCGGCCTGCCCAACTGTCCGCGTGGCCAGATGCAGCTGGAACGGCTTTATCATCCCGAGCGCCTGCTCCATCCCCTGAAACGCAATGGCCCCAGAGGCTCGGGACAGTTCCGGCGCATCAGCTGGGACGAGGCGCTGGATACCATTGCCACGGCGTTACAGGCGGCCAGAGCCGATCATGGTGCGCCGGCAGTGGGTTTCTTCGCCGGTTATACCAAGGAGGCCCGTCCACAGCTGCAGCGCCTTGCCCATGCCTTCGGCAGCCCCAATTACCTGACCGAATCCGGCTGCTGCTTTTCCGCCACCATGGTGGCCGAGAAACTGACCTACGGCTACAAACTCAAGACCACCTCCACGGTGGAATCCCCCAAAACCGCCTGCGTGCTGGTCTGGTCCACCAATGCCTCGGGCTCGATTCCGCCCTTTGAGAACCACCATCTGGCCAAACGTAAAAAAGGGCGCAAAATGATTGTGGTCGACCCCCGACGGACTGAAACTGCGCAACTTGCGGACATTCACCTGCAGATCCGCCCCGGTACCGACGGTGCCCTGGCCCTCGGGTTTCATCACCTGATCTTCAAACACGGCTGGCAGGACCAGGCGTTTCTGGATCAGTGGGCCAACGGGCTGGCTGCCTTTGTTGATTATATCCAGACCTTCACCCCGCAGCGGGTGGCACAAATCTGCGGCATTGCAGAAAGCGACCTGCATGCAGCTGTGGAAATGTTCGCCACCACCCTGCCCGCCCAGATCGCCCTGTCCCCCACCGCCACCGTGCAGCATACCAACGGCTTCCAGAACCACCGTGCCCTGATCCTGCTCTCGGCGGTACTGGGCATGATCGACCGCGAAGGTGGCAACCGTTTTTATAATGACAAGGTGCTGCCCAGGCCGATTGAGCTGTTTGATGTCTGCCTCAATGAGCTGCCACCCCGGATCGGGGATGAAGCCTTTCCGGTCTGGACCCGCTACTGGCCTGCCGGGCAGAGCATGCTGATGCCGGACTGCATTCTGGAAGGTCGCCCCCAGCCGTTGCGTGCCCTGCTGGCCATGGGCATCAATACCGCCATGTGGGCCGATTCCCGGCGCATGGAACGGGCGCTGGGCGCACTGGACTTCTTTGCCACCTCCGACTTTTTTCACAACCCGGCCACCCTGCAGGCGGATATTGTGCTGCCGGCAGCCACCAGCCTGGAACGTCCGGCCCTGATCGCCTATCCCGGCTGTGCCTATCAGGGGGAAATCAGGTACCGTCAGCAGGCCATGCCCCCACGCGGTGAAGCCCGTCCGGATGCACAGATATTCCTTGAGCTCGGGGTACGCCTGGGGATGGCGGAGCAGTTCTGGCAGGGTGAGGTGGAAGCCTCCTGGGCCGAAATGGCTGCAGGGCTGCCGGAAGCCATCCGCCGGGAAGCCTACGATAATCCGGACGGGGTCACGGTCTACAGCCCGGTGATCGAAGCGCTGGTGGATCAGGGCTTTCTGGATGCCGACCGCCAGTGGCGCATCAATGGCTTCCACACCCTGAGCGGCAAGGTGGAATTTGATGCCGGTGAACTGAAGGCACATGGATACGATGGCCTGCCGACCTATCGGGAACCGCTGGAAAGCCCGCTGTCGACCCCGGAACTGCTGCAGGATTATCCGCTGGTGCTGACTTCCGGTGGGCGCCAGAAATATTTCACCCATTCCCAGCAGCACAATGTCGCCGCCATGCTGGCCCTTGATCCGCGCCCGCGCATCCAGATACATCCGGAGGATGCCCGCTCCCGTGGCATCCATCACGGTGAACAGGTGGAAGTCCGCTCAGTCCGTGGCAGTGTGTCTTTTTATGCCGATGTGACCGACATCATGAAACCGGGGGTGGTGCATGCCTTCCATGGCTGGAATAATGCCAATATCAACGAACTGACCGACGGTGCCGCACTCGACCCCATCAGCGGTTTTCCCCCCTTCAAATCACTGTTGTGCGAGGTCAGCAAAATACGGCACTGATACAACCCGGACCCGGGGAGAGCACGGCATCGGCAGGCACCCACCCCCTGTGGCAGATAGGATTACCGGTGAAGATTACGCATAATCAGGCGCTGGCGCCGGAAGACCGGCAAGTATGCAGGTACACTGACAGGCCGGTTATTCGGCATAAAGAGCCGTCAGTAAGCCAGAAACAACCGTTTGTATGCCGGATAGTGAGTGTTTTGTGCTGCTGGTCCTAAGCTTCGGAGCACGGATCAGGATGCAGCATCACAGAAAAAAAGGGGTTTTAAAAATGCATTCTGATTCTTTGCTTAAAGTCGCGGCGCTGATCCTGCTGACAGGTACCACCCATGCCGATACCCGCCTGACCTTCACCGACAGCGGTTTCGGACCACAGCCACGCCAAACCGAAATCCTGATTCACGACGGCAAGGTACGCATGGGTGAATCCGGTGCCCCGGTCTACTCCCTGTTCGACAGCACCGTCCCGTCCCTGCTGACCATCAACCCGCAGGCCCGCCAGTACATCGACAACAGCCCGGAAAAAATGGCCACACGCACCCGCCGGATGAAAGCCCTGCAGGAACAGATGCAAGCTGCCTTTCAGCAGCAGCTGACCCGGCTTCCGCCCGAACAGCGCAGCGTCATGGAAGCACGCATGAAGCTGGCTGAGGAGCAGTTGCAGGCACCCGTGCCGAATGTCGAATACCGCAACAACAATACCTCGACCCAGGTCAGCGGCCTCACCTGTCAGCTCTGGACCGTGTATTACAATCAGGGCCCCAACCGCGAAATCTGCAATGCCGATGCCGGGGCCATGGACAAGGTGGATTTCGATACCCTGCTGGCCATGTTCGGCTACATGGACAAACTGGCCGGTGCGAGTGCAGCCATCCAGGGCGTTACCGCACCGCCGGAAGGCATGGCCCAGCCTCACCAGCACGGACTGGCCGTCCGTATCCGTGCCCTGCCGCAGGGACCGGCCAGCGAACTGACGGCCCTGAGCCGGGATGCCCTGGATGCAGCCCTGTTCATGCTTCCGGCAGGCTTCAGCGAACTGGAGCCTGCCACGGCAGCAGATACGCCACCGGCAGCCGGTACCGCCACGGATACCACGCCGCCGGCCCGGCCCGCAACTACCCCGTAACCCCGCCAGCCCCGAGGACAGCCCATGCGCCCGGCCCATCTCAACCTCATTCTCGACAAGGAGTTCACCGGTGCCCTTGCCGGTCATCACACCCCGGTTATGCTCTGGGGGCCGCCCGGTGTGGGCAAGTCCCAGCTGGTAGCCCAGGTTGGTGCACGTCATCAGGCACCGGTCCTTGACATCCGCCTGTCCCAGATGGAGCCCAGCGACCTGCGCGGCATTCCGTTTCGGGACGGTGCACGGGTGGAATGGGCCATTCCCGCCCTGTTGCCGGATACCGCCCGCCATGGTGAACGCGGTATCCTGTTCCTGGATGAAATCACCTCTGCGGTCCCCAGCGTGTCTGCCGCCGCCTACCAGCTGATCCTGGATCGCCGGCTGGGGGATTACCGGGTACCGGACGGCTGGGCCATTTTTGCCGCCGGCAACCGCCAGGGCGACCGGGGGGTGTCCTATACCATGCCGGCCCCGCTCGCCAACCGCTTTTCCCACTTTGAGGTGGAACTGAATCTGGATGACTGGGTGGCCTGGGCCTGGAGCAGGGGCATTGACGAACGCATTATCGCCTTTCTGCGTTTTCGCCCCGAACAGCTGTTTCACTTCGACCCGGCCCAGAACCCGGTTGCCTTCCCGACCCCGCGCTCCTGGGAGTTCGCCCACCGGGCGCTGCAGAAATTCGGTGATGCCCCCACCCTGCTGCCGGGTGCATTGCAGGCCTGTGTGGGCACGGGTGCCGGTATCGAGCTCAAGGCTTTCATCGACAGCCTGGACCAGATGCCGGACCTGGATGCCATCCTGCGCGGGGAAGCCATCAAGAGCCCGAAGGAGGTGGACCTGCAGTATGCCGTGGCAGCGGCCCTGACCGGACGGGCCATCCGGGCGCGTGGCACACCGGAAGCACCAGCGGTTTACGGCCATATCCTCAACTACGCCCGTGTCTTTCCCCTGCGTGAAATGGGGGTGATGCTGGTTTCCGATCTCAGCCGGGCCATCGGGGACACACTGTTTGCCGTGCCGCAGTTTGCCGACTGGGCCGAATCGGTGGGGGATATCCTGCTGTATGACTGAACCGGCAGCTGCTGACCTCAAGGCCATTGAAGACAAGCTCACGGCAGCACGCACCCGCCTGATTCTGGACCAGCCGTTTCTGGGGGCACTGGTGCTGCGCCTGCCGCTTCGGGCCGCTGATCCGGCCTGGTGCCCGACCACCGGCACCGATGCCCGCAGCCTCTATTACAATCCGGACTATATCCGTGAACTGCGGGCGGAGGAAACCCGGTTTGTACTGGCACATGAAGCCCTGCACTGCGCCTTGTCCCACTTTGCCCGCCGCCAGCACCGGGTCCGGCACCGCTGGGATCTGGCCTGCGATTACGCCATCAACCCGATCCTGCTGGATGAAGGGCTGACCCCGCCACCAGGCGTGCTCCTGCTGAAAGCATACGCCGGCCTGACCGCCGAAGAAATCTACCCGCTGCTGGATGACAATGACCAGTCGGAAACCCTGGACCAGCACCTGTACGACAAGGAGGACAACCCGGCGGAAGGCGGGCGCACGCAGCATGAAAACCCGCTTGATCCGCGCAGCAATCCGGATCAGGGTCAAGAGCAGGAGCAGGGAAAAAGCCAAAGCAGCGCTGACCGGTCCCCGCAGGGCGGATTCACACCGGATGCTGCCGGTGGGGGTAAACCACCTCCCCCCCTGGACCCGCAGGAAGCCGAGGTACTGGCCGTCCAATGGCAGCAGCGCCTGGCCGGGGCGGCACAACAGGCCAAACAGGCCGGCAGGCTGAGTGGCGTGCTGCAGCGGCTGGTAGAGGAAATGCTGCAGCCGCGCCTGCCCTGGCGGCAACTGCTGACGCGTTACTTCACGATGCTGGCACGGGACGATTACAGCTACACCCGCCCTTCCAGCCGCCGGGGTGATCCGGCAATTTTCCCCTCCCTGCGCTCCCAGCAGCTCCATGCCGTAGTGGCACTGGATGTCAGCGGCTCGGTGAGTGACCGTGAACTGCAGGAATGCCTGTCGGAAATCAATGCCATCAAGGGCCAGATCCGTGCCGGTATCACCCTGATCGCCTGTGATGCGGCCATTGTCGACGGTTTTCCGCGTTTGTTTGAATCCTGGGAGGAAGTGACCCTGCCGTCCAGCATCGCCGGCGGCGGGCATACCGATTTCCGCCCGGTGTTTGACTGGATCGCCCGGCAGGACCAAGCGCCGGACCTGCTGCTGTTTTTCACCGATGCCCTGGGGGAGTTTCCGGCACAGGAACCTTCCTATCCGGTTCTATGGCTGGTCAAGGGGCGGGGCCAGACCCCGTTCGGGGTCCGGGTGTCATTGAACAGCTGAGACGGTCTGCCCTCAGCCTTCCGCTTCATTGAGCGCCTTTTCAACTTCTGCCGGCAGCTCCTGCTCCAGATTATGCAGGTCCAGCTGCACCCCGTTCAGGAACAGGGCCGGGGTGCCATCCACGCCCAGACGCTGACCTTCGGCCTGGGCTTTGGCCACCGTCTGCTTCGGCACGTCCGACGCCACGCATTGCTTGAAGGCATCCATGTCCAGCCCCAGCTCCTGGGCCAGCGCCTCGCGTGATTCCGCCTTCAGGTCACGCTGCATGGCAAATGCCCTGGCATTGTATTCCCAGAACTTACCCTGCTGGTCGGCGCACACCGCCCCTTCGGCAATGGTGCGGGAGATGCCGGAACGGTTGATGGGGAAATCCATAAACACCACTTTAAGGCTGTCCTTGAACTGGTCACTCACCTTGCCAATGACTTCACTGGCATTCTTGCAGTGCGGGCACTGATAGTCGGCAAACTCGACCAGTATGACTTTGGCATCCTCCGGCCCCTTGAACGGAAAGCCGGCACTGTCAACACCGACGACCGGTGCTGTCGGTTCGGCGAAATCCAGCTTGAAATTCCCCGCCTTCTTGACATCCTCAATCAGGGCACGCTGCTTTTCCCCCTGGGCCTGCTGAATCAGGTACTGCTGGATCTGGGGCTTTATCTGCTCCAGCGGCTGGTTGATGGCCGCCTTGTTGGCTTCATAAAACTGGTTGACTGCCTCATCCGGAATGCTGTCGACCTTGAACAGCTCCATGGCCAGCTCCTCGGTGCCTTTGCCGCTTTCCCTGGCACGTTTTTCCAGCTCCATGGTCATGATGGCTTCATCAATGGCGTTTTTGCGCGCCATGTAAAAATCCTGGCCGGCCTTGTACAGGTTCTGCTGTGCCGCTGCCGGAAGGTCTGTGCTGGTATAGGCCTTGCCACCCAGTTCAAACAGCCCGGCCTCCTCGGCCTGTGCCCATGGGCCGGCACTCAACAGTGCTACCCCCAATGCGACCAGCAGTGGTTTTGCGGCAAACAGACCGTTTTTTTGCATCACTTTCATCAATTCATTCCATTTCTTCATTTGAAAATCAATTACCCGGCGGAACCTGCCGTACATCTGGCCAGCCCTTCCCGCTCCGGCATCTTCTGTCAGGCACCGGCCTGAAACAAGAGTTCAGGTGCCGACATTACTGTCTTTTAATGCTTTTCAGGCTTCTGTGGTCCTGATGCCAGAAAACGGGTCCCGGAACGCAGCTCCTCAAACAGCAGGTAAGCGGTTTCCTGCATGCCCAGCTCACGATACACCGCCTGTGCAACCCGGTTGTCCCGCTCCACATACAGCCGGAAGCCGCAGACGGAAGGCTCCTGTTCCGCCAGCTCACGCACCCTGTGGTAAAGCGCCCGATAGACGCCCCGGCGGCGCCATGCCACCGTGACATAAACACTCTGCACCCACCAGAACACCCCGTTGCGCCAGTCGCTCCATTCGGTGGTCACCATCAGCGCCCCGACAATCTCCCCCGCCTGTTCGGCCACCAGATAAAAACCGTATTGCGGCTGGCGCAACAGCCCCTCCACTCCGGCCAGTATCACCGCCGGCGACAGGTGCTTGTGCTCGGTTTCCAGCGCCATCAGGCGGTTGAAGTCCGCCAGCGCCCGTGCATCGGCGGCTTCGGCCCTGCGAATGGTCAATGGTGTCTGCAGCATACGCATGTCTCAATCCACGCGCCTTAAGGGCGAATTCGGGAGAGCTTTCAACCCGGGAGCGATTGGTGAATCAGGCAAAGGACTGTAACACGATCTGTCCCCGACCTCACGCACCCGGCAGAACCGGCACCACTCCCCTTGCCCGGATGGTAATGATCCGGTAATCATTCGGGCCGGGTTCAGGCTTGACAGCCCCGGTTATAAACCTTTTCATGTCAGATGATAGCAATAATTTGTCCAGCGGTGCCGGAAAGCACTGGACGCCCATCCCCCAAAATGGATAGCCTTAAGTGGCAGTCAGTATTCAATCAACATCAATCATGTAACCACGCAATCACCACCGTTCCACAGGAGGAGCCAGATGAAGCTAACCATCAACAACCAGCCGCTTGAGCTGGATGTCGAACCGGACATGCCCCTGTTATGGGCAATCCGCGACCATGCCGGACTGACCGGTACCAAATTCGGCTGCGGCATGGCCCAGTGCGGTGCCTGTACCGTCCATGTCGACGGCCAGCCGGTACGGTCCTGCATCACCCCGGTTGCCAGTGTTGAAGGCAAACAGGTCACCACCATTGAAGGGGCCACCGAAGCCTCCACCATCACCCAGGCACTGCAGGAAGCGTGGGTGCATTACAATGTGCCCCAGTGCGGCTACTGCCAGTCCGGGCAGCTCATGTCGGCCACCGCCCTGCTGAGCAGCAACCCTGCACCCAGTGATACCGATATTGACAGCTTCATGGCCGGCAACATCTGCCGCTGCGCCACCTACCAACGTATCCGGGCCGCCATCAAGCGGGCCGCCACGCAGCTGGCCTGAGGAGGATGACATCATGACCGAGCAAAGCAACAGCCGCCGCCATTTTTTCAAGACCAGCCTGCTGGCCGGTGCCGGCCTGACCCTGGGTGTGCGCCTCAGTCAGGCCCTGGCCGATGACGCACCCGTGGCCGGCCCCGGTGAAGCCGGCAGTACCGCCCTGAAACAGGGCCTGTTTGCACCCAATGCCTTTATCCGCATCGCCCCTGACAATACCGTCACCGTCATCATCAAGCACCTGGAAATGGGCCAGGGCACCTATACCGGGCTGACCACCCTGGTCGCCGAAGAACTCGGGGCCGACTGGTCCCAGATGCGTGCAGAGGGCGCGCCCGCCGATACCGAAACCTACAAAAACCTGGCATTCGGCAGCATGGGTACCGGTGGCAGCACCTCCATGGCCAACTCCTACCTGCAGATGCGCCAGGCCGGTGCCGCCGCCCGTGAAATGCTCAAACGCGCCGCCGCCCGCCAATGGGGCGTGGATGAACGCAAGGTCACGGTCAGCAACGGCGTTTTGAGTCATGCAGGTGCCGGTTTCAGTGCCAGCTTCGGG
Source organism: Thiothrix sp. (assembly GCA_020442915.1). Lineage (GTDB taxonomy): Bacteria > Pseudomonadota > Gammaproteobacteria > Thiotrichales > Thiotrichaceae > Thiolinea. The sequence continues at coordinate 141,735 of JAGRJD010000001.1, forward strand.
GAAATGGCGGAACTGGCAGCTGGCATGCCGGTACCGGAAAACGTGACCCTCAAAAACCCGGAAGACTTCGTGCTGATCGGCAAAAACAACCTGACCCGCCTGGATTCCGAAGCCAAATCCACCGGCAAAGCCATCTACACCCAGGACATCCAGCTGCCAGACATGCTGGTGGCGGTGGTTGCCCATCCCCCGCGCTTCGGCGCTGCGGTACAGTCCGTGGATGACAGCGGGGCCCGTGCCATCCGGGGCGTGGTCAATGTGGTGCAATATCCCAATGGGGTTGCAGTCCTGGCCAATGACTTCTGGAGCGCCAAAAAGGGACGGGATGCCCTCGAGATCAGCTGGGATACCTCGAAAACGCCACCGCTGGACAGCGAAGCCCTGATGGCACGCTACAAATCCCTGGCCAGGCTGCCGGGGGTGAAGACCACCAGTGCCGGGGATGTGGATGCAGCCCTGAAAGGTGCTGCCCAGGTGATCAGTGCCGGTTATGAATTCCCGTATCTGGCCCATGCAGCCATGGAGCCCCTGAACTGTGTGGCCCAGATTACCGATGCGGGTTGTGAAATCTGGAACGGGGAACAGTTCCAGGGCATTGACAAGCCTTCGATTGCCGCGGTGCTGGGCATTGATCCTGCCCAGGTGAAAATCAACACCCTGTTCGCCGGCGGCTCATTTGGCCGACGTGCCAATCCGCACGCAGACTATGTACTGGAAGCGGTGCAGATCGCCAGGGCCAGTGGCCTTCAGCAACCGATCAAAATGGTCTGGACCCGTGAGGAAGACATGCGCGGCGGCCATTACCGCCCGATGTTCTACCACCAGCTTGAAGGTGGACTCGATGAACACGGCAACCTGACCGGCTGGCGTCAGCGAGTGGTGGGCCAGTCCATCGTGCAGGGTACTCCGATGGAGCCCATGATGGCTGGTGGATTTGATCCCATGTCGGTCGAGGGATCGGGTGAGCCGTATGAAATTCCCAACCGCTCCATTGAACTGCATACACCGGCCGCTTTCGGTGTACCGGTACAGTGGTGGCGTTCGGTCGGGCATACCCATACCGGCTTTGCCACCGAATGTTTCATTGACGAACTGGCGCATGCCACCGGCAGGGATCCGGTGGAATTCCGCCGTGCCCTGATGAAGGACTCACCACGTCATCTGGGCGTCCTCAACCTGGCCGCCGAAAAGGCCGGCTGGGGCAACCGCCTGCCTGCCGGACGCGGGCGCGGCATCGCGGTTGTGAAGTCCTTCAATACCTACGTGGCGGAAGTCGCGGATGTCACGGTCAAGGCCGATGGCAGCTTCACGGTGGACCGCGTGGTGGTGGCGGTAGACTGCGGTGTGGCCGTGAATCCGGATGTCATTTATGCCCAGATGGGTGGTGGAGTCGGTTTCGGGCTCTCGGCGGCCCTGGGCGAGAAAATCACCCTCAAGGAAGGTCAGGTCGAGCAGTCCAACTTCCATGACTACCTGGTCATGCGCATGCCACAGATGCCCCCGGTTGAAGTCCACATCGTGCATTCGGGTGAAAACCCGAGTGGTGTGGGTGAACCGGGTGTGCCACCGATTGCTCCTGCTGTTGCCAATGCGCTGTTTGCCGCCACCGGCAGGCGCATCTATCAGTTGCCGATCGCCAACCAGCTGGCCGCCTGAAGCAGCCGTGCGCCTGCGGCTGCCGGGATCAGGGCTCGTCCTGCTCCCCCGGCAGCCGCAACCGGGACTGCTCAGACACCTGCAGCACATCAGCCTGCCCGGCAGGCAGCTCCAGCACGTAACGCACATCGGCAGCCCGGATCAGGGGGCATTCGGCATCAGCCCTGCAGGGCGGTGCTGCATGTACCATCCACACCACCCGGCCCTGTCCGTCAAAGAACAGCAGATCCAGTGGAAACTGCATGCCCTGCATCCAGAAACGGGCTGGCTGCGGCTGCTCAAAGACAAACAGGGCACCGGTACCGGCAGGTAAAGCCTCGATCCCGGCCAGCCCCGCCTGCCGTTCCTGCGGGCTGTCAAACAGCGCCACCGGCAACGGTGTCCGGTCCAGATAGATCACATGCTCAAAAGCCAGGGAGCGCTGTTCACCGGCAGCACAGGCGCAAAGCAGTACCGGCAGCAGCAGGGTCAGCACCGGCAGGTAGCGGTTCAGGTGGTGATGCATGTATGAGGGGCGGCAGGCGGAAAACCAACAGGGGGGGGAAATCACCCCCCCCTCACACCACAATGGGTATGAGGGGGGTGATCAGAACCCGAAGCGGCATCAGTTACCGCTCTTGATTCTGGTCCAGGCCCGGTTCAGGGTGCGCTGGTCCTTGCCATCCGGTGCCAGCACGGTAAAGAGCTTGCTCATGACCGCTTCACCAGGATAGATGGCCGGGTTTTCCAGCACCGCCTTGTCCATCAGCGCCTGGGAAGCCTTGTTGCCATTGGCATAGGCCACGTAGTCAGACACCTTGGCCACCATTTCCGGCTTCATCAGGTAGTTGATGAACTCATAGGCTTCCGCCTTGTTTTTGGCGTCGGATGGAATCGCCATCTGGTCAAACCACATCAGTGCCCCTTCCTTGGGGATGTAGTAATTGATGGTCAGGCCGTTCCTGGCCTCTTCCGCCCGTGACTGGGCCTGGAACACATCCCCGGACCAGCCGATGGCGACACAGATATCCCCGTTAGCCAGCGCGGAAATGTATTCGGAGGAGTTGAACTTGCTCACATCCTTGCGGACCTTGTCAGCGACTTCCACGGCCTTGTCGATATTGCGCCAGTCACCCGGTTTTTCGCTCAGATAGGACTGGATGGCGGCAATGATCTCCACCGGCGCATCCAGCCAGTAGATACCGCAGGAAGCCAGCTTGTCGGCATATCGGGGGTCGAACACCAGCGCCCAGGAGTCCAGCGGCACTTCCTCGCCCAGTACCGCCTTGACCTTTTCCGCCACATAGCCGATACCGGTGGTACCCCACATGTAGTTGACGGAATACGCATTGCCGGGATCATAGGCATCGGTACGTTCATTGATCATGTCCCACATGTTGCCGAGATTTGGCAGCTTGTCCTTGTCCAGTTTCTCGAACACGCCGGCCTTGATCTGGCGGTTCAGGAAGTGGGCACTCGGAACCACTACATCATAGCCAGAGCTGCCGGCCAGCAGCTTGGTTTCCAGCATTTCATTGGAATCAAACACGTCATAGTTGACCTTGATGCCGGTATCCTTCTGGAACGACTCCAGCACGCTGTCATCAATATAGTCGGACCAGTTGTAGACATTGACCACACGCTCTTCGGCCTGGACCGCTGCAGTCATGGAGATGAATGCAGCCAGCACTGCTGAAAGCACCCCTTTACGATACTGTCGACCTTGATTCATCCCGTACTCCTGTTGGTTGAAACAGCTTGATTGCAACAGCCGCCAAATTAACGGAGTTATCACTTAAAATCAATCAGTACCCAAAAGCTCGACATCGAAGATCAGCGTGGCATTGGGCGGAATCACGCCACCCGCGCCGCGTGCACCATAGCCCATTTCCGGCGGGATGATCAGGGTCCGCTGGCCACCGACCTTCATACCGGCCACGCCCTTGTCCCAGCCCTGAATGACACGCCCGGCACCGAGCGGAAACGCAAACGGTTGCCCCCGGTCACGAGAGCTGTCAAATTTGGCACCATGCTGGTCGGCAGCATCGGGATCATACAGCCAGCCGGTATAATGTACCGATACCGTGTTGCCGGTAACGGCCTCCGCACCGTCGCCTGTTTTGACATCATTAATGATCAGTTCCATGACTTGTTCTCCGTTTGAGGTTTTCTGGGCAGGGGCCGGAGGGGGTACGCTCTTGGCTGCGGAGCCTCCGTTTTTTTCCATGCAGGCTGCGCTGACCAGTCCGGCGGACAGGATCAGCGTCAGTTGCAGGAACAGATTGCGTTTCATGTTGACATTAACCACTGGCTGTAAAACCGGCCATTATGCCGGCTTTTGAAACGTGCTGCAGGTTAATCTGCTTAAAATACCGCCCTCTCAGAGCCGGGCTTTGGCGAGCTCGGCCCGAAACTGCGCCAGAATGCTGTCATAACGGTTCGGATCATCCGTACCGGGCCTGCCGAAAATGCCGGAGCCGGCCACAAAGGTATCGGCCCCTGCCGCCTTGATGGCACCAATATTGTCCGCCTTGACCCCGCCATCAATTTCCAGGCGGATATTGTATCCGGCAGCGTCAATCAGGCTGCGGACCTGGCGCAGCTTGTCAAGTGCTCCCGGAATGAAATGCTGGCCGCCGAAACCGGGATTGACCGACATCAGTAGGATCAGGTCAACCTTGTCCAGAACATACTCCAGAATGGTCAGTGGCGTGGCCGGATTGAAGACCAGACCGGCCTTGCAGCCTTCAGCCCGGATCAGTTGCAGGGTACGGTCCACATGTTCGGATGCTTCCGGGTGGAAAGTGATGTAGCTGGCTCCGGCGGCGGCGAAATCCGGTATGATGCGATCCACCGGCTTGACCATCAGGTGTACGTCAATCGGAGCCGTGATGCCGTATTTGCGCAGGGCCTCACACACCAGCGGGCCGATGGTGAGGTTGGGGACATAGTGGTTGTCCATGACATCAAAGTGTACGATGTCGGCTCCGGAGGCCAGCACCTGCTCCACCTCCTGCCCCAGACGGGCAAAATCGGCGGACAGAATGGATGGTGCAATGAAATCGGCTTGTCGGGCCATGTGAAACCTCCTCGGTTCGGTAATGCTGGAACGCCCCAAGGCCACTGTAACCCAGGCCGGCGGGGTTTTCAGCCTGTCTTTTGGTGGTAGGGCATGCCGGTCTGCGGATTTTCCCGCGCTGCTCCGGTTTTAAGGCAAAATAACGGCGCTGAGTCAGGGGCTGACTCATTACAGTGACATCATTGAAAGGAGAGTTGTCGTCATGTCGATTGAAACCCGCCTGATTGAATACACCCATGAGGGAACCGTGCTGGAGGGACTGCTGGCCCGGAACGGCCAGCACCAGCCCCCCCGGCCTGCCATACTGGTGGCCCCGGCCTGGAACGGGCGCAGCGAGCTTACGGACAATGTGGCCCGCAAACTGGCCGGCCTCGGGTATGTGGCCTTTGCCCTGGACATGTATGGCAAGGGGATTGTACCGGCCAGCCGGGAGGAGTGTGCCAGACTCAGTCATGCACAGAGTGATGACCGCAAACACCTGCAGGCCCGCATGCAGGCAGCCCTGAATACCCTGCAGGCTCAGCCAGAGGTGGATGCCGGACGGGTGGCTGCGGTGGGATACTGCTTTGGCGGCCTGTGTGTGCTGGACCTGGCGCGTAGCGGGGCGGATGTGGCCGGGGTGGTGAGTTTTCACGGCCTGCTGAGACCGACTCCGCATCCAAATGCCCCCATCAGGGCTGCCGTGCTGGCTCTGCACGGCTATGACGACCCGATGGCACCACCGGAGCAGCTGCATGCTTTTCAGCAGGAAATGACAGCCGCACAGGCTGACTGGCAGGTTGTAGCTTTTGGTGGCACCATGCACGCCTTCACCAATCCGGAAGCCAATGATCCGGATTTCGGGACCGTGTACCAGCCCCGTGCCGATCGGCGCTCCTGGCGCATGGCGACCGGGTTTCTGGCCGAAGTGCTGGGCTGAAAGCCTGCCTCCGGAGTGTCAGGCCGTAACCTGTCAGTCCGGACTGACACTCCGTGTGGAAAATAGCAATAAATGTGACAATCCTGTCGTTTTATGACAAAAAAACATGGAGTGTCTTTACAGCAGGAAATTTTCCAACTTTTTGTAAATCAAGGGTTTTTCACCTGAAAACAGCATGCTGGCACGTGCCATGCAACAGCATGACTGTAGAGTGTTAGAACGGTGAAGCCCAAAGCGGCGTTTAGAACCCCACATACCAGCCCCGTATGTGGGGTCTTTTTTTGCCGCGCTGCCTCAGGACTGGAACGGATGCCGCAGGATCATGGTCTGCTCACGATCCGGACCGGTGGAAATGATATCGACCGGCGTCTCCAGCACTTCCTCGATGCGTCTGAGATAGGCGCGGGCATTGGCCGGCAGCTCATTGTGGCACTGGAGGCCGAAGGTGGAGGCCTCCCAGCCGGGCAGCGTTTCCAGAACCGGGGTACAGCGGGCGAAGTCATCGGTATTGACCGGCGGCACATTCAGCACCTGCCCGTCCAGCTCATAACCGGTACAGATTTTCACGCTTTCCAGTCCGTCCAGTACATCCAGCTTGGTCATGCACAGGCCGCTGATACTGTTGATGTCCATGGCGCGACGCAGCACGACCGCATCAAACCAGCCGCAACGGCGCTGGCGTCCGGTGGTGGCACCGAACTCGTTGCCTTTTTCGCCCAGGTGCCTTCCCACTTCATCAAACAGCTCGGTCGGGAAAGGCCCGGAACCGACCCGTGTGGTGTAGGCCTTGGTGATGCCGAGAATGTAGTCCAGATAGCGCGGCCCGAGACCGGAACCGGTGCTGGCCCCGCCGGCGGTGGTACTGGAGGAGGTGACAAACGGGTAGGTGCCATGGTCGATGTCCAAAAGGGTCCCCTGTGCACCCTCCATCATGATGTCAGAGCCGGCCCGACGCAGTTCGGCCAGCCGGTGGGGCACATCAATAATCATCGGCTCCAGCATTTCCTTAAGGGCCAGGGCCTGATCCAGTATCTGCCGGTAATCCACCGGCGCGACCCTGAAGTAATGTTCCAGCATGAAGTTGTGGTACTCCAGCACCTCACGCAGTTTGGCGGCGAAAGCCTCCGGCTGGAACAGGTCCCCCAGACGCAGGCCGCGGCGGGAAATCTTGTCCTCGTAGGCCGGGCCGATACCACGCCCGGTGGTGCCGATAGCCTTGTTGCCGCGGGCTTTCTCACGCGCCACATCCAGTGCCACATGATAGGGAAGAATCAGCTGGCAGGCGGCTGACAGACGCAGACGCTCGCGTACTGGCACTCCGCGCTGCTCCAGCATGCCGATTTCCTGCAGCAGGGCCTCCGGCGACAGCACCACACCGTTACCGATGATGCACTCTACACCGGGACGCAGGATACCGGATGGAATCAGGTGCAGGACGGTTTTTTCACCGTCAATCACCAGCGTGTGCCCGGCATTGTGCCCCCCCTGAAAGCGGACCACGGCGGATGCGTTTTCAGTCAGCAGGTCAACAATCTTGCCCTTGCCTTCATCGCCCCATTGCGTTCCCAGAACAACAACAATTTTTCCCATGATTTAAGTCTCTTGCGGCTTGCGAATCTTGCTCAAATGGCGGTGACAACCCACTGGCCATCCTGGCGGATGATGGCCCGGGTACAAGACAGGCATTGTGCGGTGTGGCAATGGCTGCCTGCCAGCTCGCGGACCACGCAATGGCCCTCGCTGCGCAAACGGCTGACCAAGGCATTCAAGGCGCTGTCGGCACTGGCCGGGGCGAAAATCCGCTCTTGCACCGGGGCGCTGTCACCGGCATGGGCGGCCAGCAGGCGCAGGTCGGTGCTGAAGCCGGTCGCAGGACGGGCTTGGCCGAACAGGCGGCCCACGCCGTCATAGCGCCCTCCCCTTGCCAGTTCATGGCCGTAACCGTCCACATAAACCGCATACACAATGCCGGTGTGGTAATCGTAGCCGGACAGTTCGGTCAGGTCCATGTGCAGCCTGATATCCGGGAAATCAGCCACCAGCCGCTGACACAGGGCCGTCAGATAATCCAGCGCTTCGTGCACACCGGCAGTAGCCCCGGTAAACAGGGTGCGGGCGCGCTCCAGCACACTGGTGGATCCCTGCAGGCGTGGCAGCTGCTGCAACAGGGCCTGCAGACCGGCAGGCAGCCCCGAACCGGCCAGCCAGGCATCAATCTCCGGCAACGATTTGCGCACCAGCATGTCATGGAATTCCAGCTCCTGGGCGGCACTGAGTCCTGCCTGTTCCGACAGCCCCCGGAAAATGCCGACATGGCCGAGACTCAGGGTGATGGCCGGGGTCTGGCAGTGTTTCAGCGTATTGAGCAGCAGGGAGATCACTTCCACATCACTGTCAAGACCGGAATGGCCGAACAGTTCAGCCCCGACCTGCAACGGTGCCCGTGAACCATTGGAATGAAAGGCACGGGTACGCAGGACACTGCCGATATAACACAGGCGGTTGATCGGCTGGTGTGGCAGTTTGTGGGCATCAATACGGGCAATCTGCGGGGTCATGTCAGCGCGGATGCCGAGCATGCGCCCGTTGAGCTGGTCCGTGACCTTGAAGGTCTGCACATCCAGGTTGGAGCCCAGGCCGGTGGACAGGGATTCCATGTACTCAACCAGCGGCGGCATGACCAGCTGATAACCCCAGCATGAATACAGGTCCAGCAGCTGGCGGCGCAGGTGCTCCAGACGCAGGGCCTCATCCGGCAGGGCCTCGCTGATCCCGTCTGGCAGGGCCCAGTAATAATCACTTGTCGACATGGTTTGCTAGTCAGTTAAAAAGAGCATCAGGATACCAGCAAGCATGCTGGCAAGACCAACCCATCTGAGGTTTTTTTCTGGCTGGGTGGCCAGCTGCAGGTACAGGTTTTTCACCCGGTCGGGGAGCATGAACGGCAGCAGGCCCTCCAGAATGAGCAGGAGGGCCAGTGCGTTCAGAAAGTCCTGCCAGCCGACATTCACCGGGGATTCGATTCAGCCGGAAGACTGACCGAAACCGGAGGAAGCGGGGGCACGATAACCGGTGCTGTGCTGGTGTTGCCCGTGACGGCTGCTGCCGGAACGACCGGCAGCGGGGGAGCGATGACCGGTACCGTGGTTGATGCCGCAGCCGGTCGCGGTTGTGCCGGCGTAACCGTTGCCGGTTGCGCAGGTGCCGCAATGGTCGTGGCTGGTTTTGCGGTGCTGGCCGCTCCGGTGGCTGACGCGGCGGCAGGCGCAGGTTTTGCTGCCATGGGTACAGGCGGCTCGGGCATGGCTGCCGGTACGGGGACAGCAGCCAGTGCTGGCCGCCCGGAAGTGGCGTTCATGTTGCCGAAATAGCGGAAGAACTCGGAATCCGGCTCCAGCACCAGCATGTCCCCCGGCTTGCCCAGGGTATTGCGGTAGGCAGACAGGCTGCGGTAGAAGGAATAGAACTCCACATCCTGCTGATAGGCCCTGGCATAGGTTTCTGCCGCCTTGGCATCACCGGCACCCCGGATGGTTTCAGACTCACGGTAGGCCTCGGCCATGATCACGGTGGCTTCACGATCTGCAGCAGCGCGGATTTTTTCTGACTCCTCCTTGCCGCGTGAACGGAAGTCCTGGGCGACCCGCTCCCGTTCGGAACGCATGCGGGCAAAGACCGATTCACTGACCTGCTCCGGGAAGTCGATTTTGCTGACCCGCACGTCAACAATGTTGATGCCGAGCTGACTCGCTATTTCGTTGGATTTGACTTCCAGCCCCTGCATGATGTCGTCACGCTGGTCGGACAGGGCCTCCTCAATGGTCCGGCGGCTGAACTCGTTGCGCAGGCCATCCTTCATGATGTCTTCCAGACGCCGTTCCGCGTTGAGCTGGATACCGCTGGTGGCACGGTAATAGGTGGCGACATCCTGAATCTGCCACTTGACAAAAAAATCGACCAGAACATATTTCTTTTCCCCGGTCAGAAAGCGCTCCGAGTTGGCATTCAGGTTCTGAATCGGTTTGGGAAACTTGCTGATGGTCTCAATAAAGGGCAGTTTGAAGTGCAGGCCCGGTTCCTGGTTGTCCTGCACGATTTCCCGGAACTTGAACTTGATGGCCAGCTCACGCTCGCTCACGGTATAGGCCATGGACCAGACCAGCAGAAAGACGGCGATAACAGCGCCGATAATCAGGTTTTTCCTGTCCATCAGGGGCGAACCTCCCTTGTTGTGCTGCCGGAAAGGTTACGGGGCTGGCGCCCGCCGGTGCTGCTGCGGCTGCCGGTACTGGCCAGCGGTGCAGCCAGCTGTGCCGGGGCGGGTATGTCACCGGTGGTTTTGCTGCCGTTGAGCTGGTCCAGTGGCAGGTACAGCAGGTTGTTGCTCTGGCTGTCAATCACCACCTTGCGGCTGTCGGCCATCACGGTTTCCATGGTTTCCAGGTACAGGCGCTCACGGGTGACATCCGGAGCCTTGAGGTACTCAGTGCTCAACTGACTGAAGCGGGCTGCATCACCCTCGGCACGTGCCGTGGTCTGTGCCTGGTAGGCATTGGCCTCTTCCAGCAGGCGGGCAGCCTGGCCACGGGCTTCAGGCAGAACAGCCTTGGCATAGGTGTCGGCTTCGTTCTGGTAGCGATTGGCATCCTCACGTGCGCGGTTGGCATCGTCAAAGGCATCCTTGACCTCCTGGGGGGCTTCGGCGTAGGTGAGGTTGACCTTGATGATTTGCAGACCGGCCTGATAACTGTCAAGCAGTATCTGCATCAGGCGCTGGGCATCCGTGGCAATCTGCTCCCGGCCTTCGCGCAGAATGAAATCCATGGTATTGCGTCCCACCACCTCGCGTGTCGTGCTGCGCATCACCTGGTACAGGGTACCGCGTGACTGATCCAGCAGGTCATCCGGGCGCTCAACCTTGAAAGCGTAATCCACGGCATTATTGATCTTGTACTGCACCGTGACCGCAATATCGATGATGTTTTCATCCTTGGTCAGCATGGTGCTGCGGTCCTGGGCACTGCGGTTCTGGGCCACATTCAGGGTCGTGACCGTCTCGATGGGGTAAGGCAGGTGCCAGTGCAAGCCCGGGCCGGTGGTGTCGGTATAGGCCCCGAAGCGGGTCACCAGACCCTGCTGGCTGGCGTCAACGGTGTAAAAGCCCGAGAACAGCCATCCTGCGATCAGAAGTGCTGCCAGTACAATGATACCTTTGGCTCCGCCCGGTACCGGATTACTGCTGCCGGAACCACCGCCACGTCTGCCGCCACCAAACAGGCCACCCAGTTTCTTGCTCAACTGACTGATCAGTTCCTCGGCACTCTGGCTGCCTGTATTCCTGTTTTTCCCTGTCCAGGGATCTTTCTGATTACCGTTACCACCCGGTTCATTCCAGGGCATTGAAAACTCCTGATCTGGATTTGTCTTTGAAATTCACGCGCGACAATTACAGTGGCGCATTGTATGCAGGTGTCCGGTCTGCCGCAACCGCTGATAAATTCCACCCGAATCCGACATGATACCGAGGGAAGTTTTGTCAGCCGGTCTCCTGTGTGCCCAGCATAGCAGAGTGTCAGGCCGGACACCGAACTCACCTGAAAAAAAACAGGGGTTTGGAAAGGGAACATAGGGATAATGCCCCTTTTCCCCCCAATGCATCTCGGGGTGGCGCGCAGGAGAGATTTATTGGCTCCTGTCCCCCTAGGGGCTTGAAAAAAAGTCTGGCGGCATTCATCTTCCGGGTATTGCTCGCGCCGGATTTATACCATGCCCATGCCTGACCTGTCCCTGTTATTGTTGCTTGCCATCATTCTGGCCGGACTGACTTTCATCCTGCTGCCCTGGTACCGCCTGCGCAAGGTCCTGCAGCAGCCGTTTCCGGAACACTGGCGACGGATTCTGGCACACAATTTTCCGGTTTACCGGCGCATGCCCACCGATCTGCAGATGCAGCTGAAAAAACTGATCCAGCGCTTCCTGCATGAAAAGGAGTTCCTTGGTTGTGCCGGGCAGGCAATCGATGATGAAGTGCGGGTCACGATTGCCGCCAGCGCCTGCATCCTGCTGCTGAACCGGCGCACCAGTGTGTATGCCGGGCTCAGGTACATCCTGGTTTACCCGGAAGCCTTTGTGGTCGAGCGGGAACAGGTGGACGGGAGCGGGCTGCATGCCGGCAGCCGTCGGGGCCTGCTGGGCGAATCCTGGAGCAACGGCAAGGTTATCCTGTCCTGGGCCGATGTACGGTTCGGGAACCGGATTTTCAACGATGGACAGAATGTTGGTCTGCATGAATTTGCCCACCAGCTTGACCACGAAACCGGGGCCACCACCGGAGTCCCTCTGCTGGGCAAATCCAGCCGTTACCGGCGCTGGGCACGGGTTATGACCCGTGAATTCGAGACCTTGCAGCGGGCTGCCTTCAATGGCGACCCGACCCTGCTGAGCCAGTATGGTGCCACCGAGCCTGCAGAGTTTTTTGCCGTGGTGACAGAGGTGTTCTTCGAGCAGCCACGCGAACTGGCCGAACAGCATCCGGCGCTGTTCGGGGAGCTGGGTCAGTATTACCGGGTTGATCCGCGTGAGTGGATTTAGCTGCCGGGCAACAAGCTTGTCATCTTCCTGTTTTTCAAGCTATATTATTGGATCACGCATGCAGAAACTTTCCTGCACACCATAACGGAATATCTGGCCCAAGATTTGCCGTGCCTTCCGGGTCGTGTCCCCTACCCGTTTTTCCATGCGCCGAAGAACCTGCAGGACTTCAGGGGGTTCAATCTCATTGATTGGTCGACTCCCCATCCATGGAAGAACATTCTTTCGAAGAATCCGCTCAACGGACTTCTTGTGTGACTCGCTCCAGTGCTGCGACTCATAAGCCCGCCATGCTTCTGCCACGGATGCAAAGGTGTTGGTGTGATGACGGATGGATTCCAGCTTTTCACGATCCTTGGCCGCCTTCGGATCGATACCTTCTGCCAGCCATTTCCGCGCCTGCTGATGCAGCTCCCGCGCCTGTACCAGACTGACAGCAGGATAGACACCCAGCGCCAGCGTTTTCTGTTTACCGTCATACCGATATGAGTAACGCCAATACTTCCCGGACTCGTTCACCAGCAGAAACAGCCCGCCGCCGTCAGCAATCTTTACCGGCTTGCTGCCACTTGTCGGCTTGGCATTTTGCACGGTTTTATCAGTGATCTTGTTCCTCATGTTGGTATCTGCCCTTGTTGGTATGTGGAGATACCAACAGATATACCAACAAAATAGCTGCTTTTCACTGTGCAAATTAGATTAACGTAGACAACAGGAAACCGGCAAACCCTTGTCAGGCTTGCTTTTCATAGGCTTTCTTGGGGGTATTCAGAGGGGTAGATGGCGCACCCTAGAGGATTCGAACCTCTGACCTTTGCCTCCGGAGGGCAACGCTCTATCCAGCTGAGCTAAGGGTGCCAAGAAGGACCGTATCATACCGGAGCTTTGATACAGAGTCCATGACTGAGATGAGCATCTGTCCGCATTGACAATTCACAAGATTCCACAGCTACCCCATGGTTTAAGGGATACAATTCCCCTATAATCCCCCACGAACATAATCCTGTCACGGGATTTCATCTTTTGGCACCCCTGTTCCAGCAAAGTTTTAGGAGGAAAGCTGTGGCCACTGCTCAACACGACAACTATGCCAAACCCATGATGTATGCGGGTGTTTCGCTCGCCTTGATCCTGTTTGCCTCCGTCCTGGACTCCTGCAGCTCTCCGAGCGAAGAGGAAAAAGCCGCTGCCAAGGCCGCCGCCGCCAGCACAGCCCCCCAGAAGCCGCGGGCGCAGGCTCTGGCAGAGGCTGCCTCGGAAAACATCAAACCGATTGGTACCGTGGTTTCCGTTGACAAGGCGGCCCCCAAAGTCGTGCGCAGTGGCGAAGAGGTCTACCAGGCTGTCTGCCTGGCCTGTCATGCCGCCGGGGTACTGAATGCTCCCAAGCTGGAAGCAGGGGCATGGGATGAGCGTATCGGCAAGGGCCTGGATGGCCTGTTAAAGGATGCCATCAACGGATTGAATGCCATGCCGCCCCGTGGTGGCAACCCGAACGTGACGGATGATGAGCTCAAGGCCGCCATTCTTTATATGACAAACACAGCCGGCTATCACCTTGAGGATGGTGCGGCAGCGGCCAATGCGACCCAGACAGGGCAGACCGGTGCAGCCTCCCCTGCTGCCGATGTGGCCCCGGCGACCGACACTGCAGCAGCCCCTGCACCGGCTGTGGCTGAAGCCCCCCAGACTTCCGAGACACCGGCTGCAGCTTCTGCACCGGAAGCCCCTGTTGCCCGGCAGCAAGCTACAGCCATTGCCATCAATGGTGAACAGGTCTACCGCAGCGTGTGCTTTACCTGCCACGATGTCGGCATCGCCAACTCACCGCTGCTGGGTGACAAGACCGTCTGGAGCGAGCGCCTGGCTGCAGCTGGTATTGATGGCCTTTACAACAGTGTCCTGAACGGCAAAGGCACCATGCCCGCCGGTGGCGGCAATCCGGCCCTGTCCCGGGAACAGATCACTGCAGCTGTCGACTTCATGCTGGATAACGCCGGCGTGGCTGCTGATGCAGCGGCTGCCTCGTCCGAAACGGGACCCACTGCCACGCCGGAACCACAGCCAGCCGCCGAACCCGCCCCGGTACAACAGCAGCTAGCGGCAGCACCGGCTATTGATGGTGAAAAGGTTTACCGCAGTCTGTGTTTCTCCTGCCATGATGCCGGTATCGCCAACGCCCCCAAACTGGGCGACAAGGCTGCTTGGGAGCCGCGTCTGGCAGCAGGCATGGAAACGGTCTATGCATTCTCTATCAACGGCCTGAATGTCATGCCACCCAAAGGGGGCAATCCGGCCCTGTCCGATGATGAAGTCAAGGCTGCCGTTGACTGGATGGTCGGCCACGTCCAGTGACATCCGCCGAATACCGCCAGAGGGTACAGCCATACCAGCCGGTACCCTCTGTTTTCGCCATGCCAAACCTGATATTCCTCAAAGTTCCCGACAAGTGGCTGGCGTATATTAGCTCCCTATAATAGAATGCAGCGCCTGCTGTACCCGTTTTACAGATTCATTGCCGTTCTGCACAGGAGATTAATGTGGCAAAACCTGTCAAAGACCCTCTCGCAATGCCGATACTGGCGAGTGGCTCCGTCCTGCTACTGCTGGCCGTACTGTTCCTGCTGTCCAGCCTCGCCAGCACCATCAGCCAGAACAGTGTCCGCCATGGTCCGGATACCGGCCTGTCCTCCCCGGCGGTGGAGCAAAACCTGAAACCACTGGGGACGGTTGTGACCGTGGACAAAACCATTGCCCCCAAAGTCCGCTCAGGGCAGGAAATATTTGCAGCAACCTGCACCGCCTGTCACACCAGCGGTGTTCTGGGAGCTCCAAAGCTGGATCAGGCCGACTGGACAGCCCGTATCGGCAATGGCCTGCAAGGGCTGATGAACTCGGCCCTGCAGGGCAAGGGCCAGATGCCGGCCAGAGGCGGCAACCCCAGCCTCACGGATGAAGAAGTACAGGCTGCCGTCAACTACATGCTGGACCAGGCTGGCGTCAAACTGGCCAACTGACCCCCAACTCGGCCAGACGGCTGATGGTACCTCCCTTCCCCTCCCTGTCCCTGCCTTGATGGCGGCTGGTCCTTGCCAGTCGCCCCCCCCCTTCATGAACACCACCCTACCAACGGCAGTTTTTTTCCGACAACTTGTGAGCGTCCTCCATGGCCATCCGCTCATTGTCGCAACTTATCCCTTACTAACAATGACTTAATCACAAGTTAAGAAACTGCTTAAAATTCACTCTTGCATGGCACTGTTTTTCATAATACTTTCTATTTACAGAATCAATCAAACTAATAGATAAACTTACGCAATATTTACGGTATGATTGGGACTGTTACTTGGCGTTTTTCACTGCTCAGCGTTTAATAAAAAGCACAATTTTTGGACAATTCAGCCAAACACAAAAAAACAAAACCGAATTACTGGGACTTGCATAAAAATCTGGAGGGCAGCATGAATTCTGTAAATAAGGGAACTTCCATCATTCTTACCATTCTCGGCCTCAGCCTGGCAGCCACTGATACCCTGGCAGCCAGCCTGCAGGGTGCAACCGGGCAACTCAACCTCTCGGCCACCATTGGTGACGTACCGGCATTTCGCACCATCAGCTGGAGTGTCATGCGTCAGGATGATGATGACGAAATCATCCGGACAGTGCACCGGCACAGTGCCGTTATCGACCTGGAGCCTGGCATTTATCGGGTCAACACCACGCTGCAGGACAAAACCCGTACCAACCGGATCGTCATCAAGGAGGGGGCCAAGCACACCCTGATGGTGAAGCTGGACTGACTTCCCGGGCGGTCGTGGCCTGACTGGCAGGCTGGACGCCCCTGAAAAGTTTCGTTAAAAACCCATTGCCTGAAAGCCAACTAGATCAATCCTAAAAATAAACCGTGGCTTCCCAGGAAGCTGCGCATTTCCGGCCTAGTGCCGGAAATGGCGCATGCCG
>JAGRJD010000154.1 GCA_020442915.1 Thiothrix sp.
TGGCGCACTGGAAACGGGAGCACCCCTCAGCCTGAATCACAACCGCTACTGCACAGGAATCGCAGGGGCCGGCTCATGCGCACCCTGCCAACACAGAAATGGCTCCGGCTTGCGCTACCTACTCACCGGATGAGTCGGCTGATGACGACAGGTACTCATCAAAGTGCTGGATGTAATCCGCCAGATGCTCCGCCAGCATCTGGCGGTATTCGCCAACAAAATACTCGATGATATTCATCTTTTCAGCCGCCAGCTCCTGACTGCTGCCGAAATCAGCGGCACTGGTGTAAGCATTGAAACGCGCCACACCGAACATGGCGGAAGCACTGACATCACCGATGCTGACCTGCTCCGACAGCTGATCATTGGCCAGGTGAATGTGGGCATCAGCACGCTCGTAAAAAGCCCGGTCGGCATCACTCATTTCATCCATGGATTGCTACCTGTCTGATTAAAAGGGGGCCATCATACCCGAGACGCGGGCACTTGTACTGACCATTGTGCAACCGAACTGCCAAGACGGCTGGCCGGATAGTCCCAATGCACCTCACAACCGGCCAGGGTCAGGGGAAAGTGAACGCGCTGCGCCGGCCCCCAGGCCGTCTGCTCAATCCAGGGCGCCAGATCCGCCGCCGTTTCCGGTGCCAGTGCTTCGGGCTGGTTGTCGTGCCCGGCAGACAGCAGCAGCCGGGCCATGCGTGCCAGTGACAGCCGCGCCTGCAGCACCTGCCCCTGCTGCGCCCGCTGCCTCAGTCCCTGCAGCACGGCGGCGGCCAGCAGGTAGCCGGTGGCATGATCCAGTGCCTGCACCGGCAAGGGTCTGGGGATTTCAGTCCCGGCCAGCGCCATCCCCAGTGCCGCAATGCCACTA
Source organism: Thiothrix sp. (assembly GCA_020442915.1). GTDB lineage: Bacteria > Pseudomonadota > Gammaproteobacteria > Thiotrichales > Thiotrichaceae > Thiolinea. Next base: position 872 of record JAGRJD010000154.1, read on the forward strand.
CTCATCTGCACCAGACTGTCAAAACCACGGCGTCCGGCCCAGGGACCATTCCAGCCATAGGCATCCAGCCCCACATCAATCAGGTCCGGGTTACAGGCATGGCGCACCTGCTCGCCCAGACCCAGCGCCGCCAGTGCACCCGGACGATAGCCGTGCAGGAGGACATCGGCCCCGGCCAGTAATGACAGCAGCGCCTCCCGCCCCGGTTGCGTGTGCAGATCCAGACGGGCACAGCGCTTGCCTAAGGTCACTTCAGGAATCACGCCCGGTTCATCCCATCCGGGTGGGTCGATACGCAACACCTCCGCCCCGAAGCCCGCCAGAAACCGCCCCGCCACCGGCCCGGCCAGTACCCGGGTCAGGTCCAGAATGCGGATACCCTGCAGCGGGCGCTCCGGCGGGTGCGGGCGCGTGGCAGCCCCGGGCCCTGTCAGTGGCCGTGAATGCCAGTGCACCAGTGGCTCGGCAGCAACTGCCTGCCCCTGAGGGTGTTCAAGCCAGGCCGCCGGGGTACGCATGGTAGCGGCACAGCCCCCGGCAGCCACCACCGCCGCCTCCAGCTCATCACAGTCCCAGTGCCGGACCCGCTCCCTGAGTGCATCCCGGTCACTGACCGCCCCCAGCACCGTCAGCGCGGCCTTGCGATGGGCCTTCGCGTTGGTATGCAGCCGGATCCAGCCATCACGCCCGGCATAATCCCCCGCCAGCGCATCCCAGAGCCCCGGCAGCTGCCAGCCCTGCGGACGCAGACTCATGCCGAACCAGAATGACGCCAGACGGCGATCAACCGTTATCGGTGCGGGTTCATTCTGCCGGTACAGCGCCAGCAGGGCAGCGGCAAAACCGATGCTGCCGGCAGCCAGTTCAGTGACATGGAAGGGTGAATCCAGCCCGCCCTGCCCGGACCAGTGTATGGCCGGTAACGTTTCAATATCAAAGGCAGCAGCCATTTGCTGCAGCAACACCGACAATGGCTGTGATGAAGACATGACCAATCCGCTCCGTTGACGATAACAGGTGCCATCCTAGCAAGCTGTCGGTCATGCGTTAAGTTTCAGGCGTTAAGGTCCTGATACGACCGGCTGGTCGTTCCGGTTTTGCAAACCCCGGAAAAGTGGTATTTTTGATACAATCAGTGACTACCTGTGATAATTTGTAGTCAACTTTAATAAATGGTCAGCGGGACAACAGGAAAATGGCATTCATAGTTTCAAAACGGCTCATACTGGCGTTCATGATCCTGTTCGGGGCATGCAGCAGCCTGCCGGGAGGAACCCTACCCAGCATGGTGAACGGTCAGGCCCTGCCCTCCCTTGCGCCCATGCTGGAGCGGGTAACTCCCAGCGTGGTCAATATTGTCACCGAAGGCAAACAAAAAATTGATGAAAGCCTTGCCAATGATCCTTTTTTTAAACGCTTTTTTGGCAACCTCAAAACCGAACAGCAGATTGCTGGAACCGGCTCCGGTGTCATCATTCATGCCAAATTGGGGCATATTTTAACCAATTACCACGTACTGGAGGGAGCCGACCGTATTTTTGTCACCCTGAATGACGGGCGTAAATACAACGCTGCCATCGTTGGTGTTGATTCACGGGCCGACCTGGCCATTCTGAGCATTCCACCCGACCGGCTTTCCGCCATCCGCTTCGGCAACTCGGATGGCCTGCGGGTGGGCGATTTCGTGGTGGCCATCGGTAATCCGTATGGCATCGGCCAGTCCGTCACCTCCGGCATCATCAGCGCCCTGCACCGCAACCCCGGTATTGGCGAGTACGAAGATTTCATCCAGACCGACGCCTCCATCAACCTGGGCAATTCCGGCGGGGCGCTGGTCAATCTCAACGGCGAACTGATCGGCATCAATACCGCCATTCTGGGAGGCAACAGTGGTGGTAACATCGGCATCGGCTTCGCCATTCCCATCAACACGGCTGCCGGCATCATCGACCAGATTGTACGCTACGGGCAGGTCGAGCGCGGGATGCTGGGTATTGAAGTCAGTAATGTCGACCCCCAGACGGCTGCCGAATCCGGCCTGACCAACAACCACGGTGCCCTGATTGAGCGGGTGTTTCCAAACTCGTCTGCGGCCCGGGCCGGGCTGCAGGCCGGTGACATCATCATCCGCCTGAACAATACCAACATCAATGGTGCCAGTGACGTGAAAGGCCTGATCGGCTCCATGCGCACAGGCTCGCTGATCGGTATTGTGTTTGTCCGGGCCGGAAGGACCCGGACCACACGCACACACATCGGCACGGAGGCACCGGGAGGACAGCCTTTCTGGGAAGGAATTAATGCCGAAAAAATAACACAATAACCGGAGATTGGCGCTTTACACAACGCCAAAAAATACGATAAAGTTGGAACCAGTAAAGCTTAGGTTCATCTAAGTTAATGGATATGCCCTGCGGAAGGGGCTGACGCTTTCCGCAACCATGGAAGCACGGCATAACAAAGCGCTAAAGCCCGGCGCTGCCTTGCCTTCCCTGCGGAGACAGGTCTGGTGTCCCCAATCCAGGCCTGTTTATTCAACCCCGGCTTTTAGACCCCCTGTTTGGCCGGGGTTCCTTTTTTTACGAGCTTAATTCCTTGGCAATGAATACCTACTGAACTGAAAACTCATCCCGAATTTCGTCCTGCCTGCCCAGCCAGCACTCAAGCTGTTTCCAGAGATTTTCCAGCCCTTCCCCGGTTTCTGCCGAGAATGCCTGCACACTGATTTCACCGGGCAGCGAATCCAGCTCCCGCCGGACCTGCAGCAGGGTGCTGGCGGCCGACCCGCGCTTGAGCTTGTCGCACTTGTTCAGCAGCACGTGCACTGGAAGCTGGCGCTGCCCGGCCCACGCCAGCAGCAGCCGGTCATGCCCGGTCAGGGGGTGACGAATGTCCATGATGATCACCAGTCCGCGCAGGCAGGCCCGCCGGCCCAGGTAGGCCTCAATAAAGGACTGCCACTCACGCCGGACCGGATCAGGCACCTTTGCATACCCATAACCGGGTAGGTCCACCAGCTGCGCCCCATCCGGAAGGGAAAAAAAATTAATCAGCTGGGTGCGCCCTGGCGTCTTGCTGGTACGCGCCAGCCCACGCCGGGAACAGACCCGGTTGATGGTGCTGGACTTGCCGGAGTTGGATCGTCCGGCAAACGCCACTTCAGCACCGCCCTCCTGCGGCAGGGTAGCGGCGTGGGCGGCACTTTGCCGGAAAGCGGCCTGTTGGAAATAGGGGTTCATATATGAGAGTTCTCTAATATTTTTGTGAAATGGGCACAATTTATGATATACAATCCCGTCATTCCGGGGCGGGTCGTTGTCGTGTACTGCTGCAGGCAAAGCTCCCTGACCGAATCAATTCGCCCACAGGGCCGTACTCAATGCGTTATGTGATATTTTAGGAGCAATTCCGGATGAAGAAAACACTCATCATGACACTTGCGGGATTCAGCCTCGCCATTTCCAGCCTGACCTGGGCGGCTGAACCAGTCCTTACCGGAGATCCGGTAGCCGGTAAGACCAAATCAGCCACCTGTGCGGCCTGTCACGGTATTGACGGCAACAGCACCAACCCGGAATGGCCCAGCCTGGCCGGACAGTCCGAAGCCTACATCATCAAGCAGCTGCATAATTTCAAGGCGGAACAGGGCAATGCCGATGGTCGCTTCAATGCCAGCATGTCACCGATGGCAGCACCCCTGAACGAACAGGACATGGTCGATCTTGCCGCCTATTTTGCCAGCCAACCCGCCAAACAGGGTGAAGCTGACCAGACACAGGTCGCACTGGGCGAGCAGGTCTACAAGGGAGGCAACAATGCTTCCGGCGTGGTTGCCTGCGCGGCCTGCCACGGGCCGAACGGCAACGGCAACCCGGCCGCCAAGTTTCCCGCCATCGCCGGCCAGCACGCCACTTATGTCGCCAACCAGCTGACGGCCTTCCGCAAGGGTGAGCGGCATAATGATGCCGGCAAGATGATGCGTAACATTGCCGACAAGATGAGTGATGCCGAGATCAAGGCGGTATCCGAGTATGTCGCGGGCCTGCAGCGCTGAGCTTCTTTCAACCCTGATACCGGTGCAGTCATCTTGTCTTGACTGGCTGCACCGGGTACCGTCCCCCAGATGCGACTCCGACAAAACCACAACCTGAACCTGGGCACACGCCTGACCCGTTTTCTGGGCTCCATGCCACTGGCGATCACCCTGCTGGTCGTGTTGGCCATTGCCTCAGTGATCGGCACGGTATTGCAGCAGAACAAGCCCTATGCCGACTATGAAATCAAGTTCGGCACCTTCTGGTTCGAGATTTTCCGCACTCTCGGCCTGTACGATGTGTACTCAGCGCTCTGGTTTCTGCTGATCCTGGCCTTTCTGGTCGTCTCGACCAGCATCTGTGTGGTGCGCAACACACCCGGCATGCTCAGGGAACTGCGCCGTTTCCGTGAGCAGGCCCAGGAAAAATCCCTGCGCCTGATGAAGCATACCAGCAGCCTGATCCTGAACCAGCCACCGGCGCGGGTGGAAGAGACCGCCCTACAGGCCATGCAGGCTGAGGGTTTCCGGGTGCGTGCGCATCAGGGCAAGGATCATCGCACACTGGCGGCCATGAAAGGCGGCGCCAACAAATGGGGATACTGGCTGACCCATATCGGTCTGGTCATCATCTTCCTGGGCGGGTTGCTGGACAGCCGTCTGCCACTCATGATCGGCGAGTGGCGTGGCGTGATCCAGCCGGAAACCCGTAACATCCCGGCCTCGGAAGTCCCTCTGGAAAGCCGCCTGCAGGCCGGCAACCACTCGTTCCGGGGTTCGGTCGACATTCCGGAAGGACGACAGGCCAACATCATCTTCCTGCCAGTGCGCGATGGCTATCTGGTCCAGGAGCTGCCTTACACCGTTGAAGTGAAGGCGTTCCGGGTGGAGCACTACGCGACTGGCCAGCCCAAGTCGTTTGAAAGCGACCTGGTCATCCATGACAAGGATCTGCCCCAGCCGCTGGAGACCACCATCTCCGTCAACCATCCCCTGGTTTACAAGGGCACCGCCATCTATCAGGCCAATTTTGGTGATGGCGGCTCGGAAATCAGCATGCAGCTCCGACCCCTGCTGGCGACCTATCCCCGAATGGACCTGACCGGCAACGTATTCGAGAATTACAACCTCAAGGGTGAGGATGAAAACTGGCGTCTGGAGCTGACCAACTTCCGCCTGTTCAACATCAACCCCGTCATCAGCGAAACCGGCGAAACCCGGCAGCGCAACATGGGCCCCAGCTTCACCTTCAAGCTGCGCAATGCTGCCGGTGAAGCCATCGAATACACCAACTACATGAATCCCGTGATGCTGGACAAACGCCCCTACTTTATCAGCGGCGTGCGTAAAAGCCCGGCTGATCCTCAGCGATTCCTGCATATTCCTGCCGACAGCAAGGGCAGCACCGCACGCTTCTTCCACTTTCTGGCCAACCTGCAGGATAATGCACAGTTGCGCAAGGCGGCGGAACAGACCACACGTGCAACCATGGCCGTTACCGCGCTGGGCGGCAACGATCAGGTTACTGATACGGTGATTGACTCCATGGTCAAACTGACCCGGATTTTCATCAATTCCGGTTTTGACGGCATGGAAAGGGATATCAGTGCACGCTTTCCCCCCGAGCAGGTGCAGAACGTCACCGAAGCCTTCACCAAAGTCCTGCGTGCAGCACTGGAGAGCGTTTACCAGCTCACGCTGGAGCAGGAAGGTGTAAAAACACCCGCCGACAGCGACTGGCAGTTCTACGATGACAGCCTGAATGCCATCAGCAACCTGCCCCTCTATGGCTCTCCCTGGTACATCCAGATGACCGGCTTCCAGCAGATTGAGGCTTCCGGGCTGCAGATCACCCGCTCACCCGGCATGAACGTGGTCTATTTCGGCAGCGTCATGCTGACAATCGGGGTTTTTCTGCTGTTTTATATTTCACACCGTAGAGTCTGGTTTTACATCAAGCCCCTGCCGGACAACCAGACCGAGCTGCTGCTGGCAGGCAGCGCCAACCGGCACGAACGCGAGTTTGCGGCTTATTTCACCCGGCTGACGGGTCAGTTACGGCAGGTACTGGCCCCCAACAAAGCCGACGGCAGCGTAACGGATGCTGCCACAAACGATGACCATCACAACATTGAGCATGGGAGGTAAAGCCATGTCTGTTCCACAACACACCATGCAGGACGTTTTTGCCCGCCCGGGCCTGCTGCAGCGCCTGAACCTCCGTGACTGGCTCTGGGCCGCTGTCGTGCTGGCCGGGATTGCCTATGCATTCGCAAGCTACCACAGCGCCATGGATGCCTATGAGCAATCCTTCCTGCTCCTGAGCGCACCGGCGGTGCTGGCCCTGGGCTTTTACTGGCGTTCCAGCCAGCTTTATGTGCTGGCCGTGGCCCTGCTGAGCCTGTTTGGCATCTGGCTGTACGGGGGGGATTATGCCAATGGTGAGAGCGTATTCGGGCTCAAATACCTGTTCTCCAGCCAGTCTGCCGTGATGTGGATGAGCGCCCTGTTTTTCCTCGCCACCGCCTTTTACTTCACCGGACTGGTATCCGGCAGCGAGTTCATCAACAAAACGGCTACCGCCATCACCTGGACCGCCCTGGTCATGGGCCTGACCGGACTGATGGTCCGCTGGTACGAATCCTACCTGATTGACCCGGAATTCGGCCATATTCCAGTCAGCAACCTGTATGAAGTTTTCATCCTGTTCTGTGTCATCACCGGCCTGCTGTACCTCTATTACGAAAACCATTACCGCAACCGCAGCATGGGTGGCTTTGTCCTGCTGGTGATCAGTGCCGCTGTCGGCTTCCTGCTCTGGTACAGTTTTGCCCGCGATGCCCATGAAATCCGCCCCCTGGTACCGGCCCTGAAAAGCTACTGGATGAAAATCCATGTACCGGCCAATTTCATCGGCTATGGTGCCTTTGCCCTGGCGGCCATGACAGGTACCACCTATCTGGTTAAACAATACGCCCTGGCCCACAACCCGAGCGGGCTGCTCGCACGGCGGCTGCCGAGCCTGGAAATGCTGGATGAAATCAGCTACAAGGCCATTGCGCTTGGATTCGCCTTTTTCACCATTGCCACCATCCTGGGTGCCATGTGGGCGGCGGAAGCCTGGGGCGGGTACTGGTCCTGGGACCCCAAGGAGACCTGGGCACTGATTGTATGGCTCAACTATGCCGCCTGGCTGCACCTGCGTCTGACCAAGGGCTGGACCGGTACCCATATGGCCTGGTGGTCCATCGGTGGCCTGCTGATCACCCTGTTTGCCTTTCTGGGCGTGAACATGTTCCTGTCAGGCCTGCACTCCTATGGTGAACTTTAAGCCCTGCTGGCCGGTCATAACACCTGTTGAATCAATCAGCACTATGAATAATGGTAATAATTGAGACTCATGGAGAATGAAAATGAAAAATGCGGTTAAACTTCTGTGGGCCGGGTTGGCCATTTATCTGCTGACCCTGGGCACGGCAGCAGCAGCAACCTATACCGAAGGCGTGAACTACATCAAGGCCAAAACCGAACTGCCGGTCAAAGCCCCGGAAGGCAAGGTCGAAGTGGCAGAAATATTCTGGTATGGCTGCCCGCACTGCTACCACCTGGAGTCGACCATGGCCAGCTACCTAGCCCAGAAGCCCGCCAATGTCGAGTTTACCCGTGTTCCGGCCACCTTTGACCAATGGGTGGTCCAGGCCCGGCTTTATTACATTGGCCGGATACTGGACCCGGACGGCACCAAAAACATTCACAGCAAGATTTTCAATACCATTCACCAGCAGCGCCGCCGCATCAACAATGATGATGCCATGCGCCGCTTCTTCAAGGGAGCCGGTTTCAGTGATGCCGAAATCAGTGCGGCAATGAAAGACCCTTCCGTTCCCACGCTGCTGAATTATGCCCAGCAGATCACCAGTCTGTCCGGTATTGACTCCGTTCCCGCCATCATTGTCAATGGCAAGTACATCACCAGCCCCAGCATGGTTTCAGGTAACGACGAGCTCATCAAGGTCGTCAACTACCTGACCACACTGGAAAGCCGGTAAGAGGCGGTTTCAGGCATGCGTCAACCCAGTCTGCTGGACCGGGTACTGGTGGAGATTGACCAGTCCCTGCGTACCGTTCACGCCCGTCCACCGGTCACGGAACGCCCTAACCCGGCCCGGCAGGTTACCGCAACGGCAGCACTGGACGACACCGAGCGCCGGTTGTCCGGGCGCCTGATGCGGGTCAATCATGCGGGTGAAATTGCCGCTCAGGGCCTGTATCGCGGGCAGGCACTGACGGCACGTCTGGAAGGGATTCGCGCCCAGATGCAACGCGCTGCAGATGAGGAGAACGATCACCTCGACTGGTGTGAGCAGCGCCTGCAGCAACTGGACAGCCACAAAAGCCGCCTGAACCCGGTCTGGTACTGGGGATCATTCTCGCTTGGCGCACTGGCCGGCCTGGCGGGCGACCGCTGGAGCCTCGGCTTTGTCAAGGAAACGGAGGATCAGGTGGAACAACACCTGAAGCAGCATCTGGGCCGGCTGCCGGCCAATGACCTGCCCAGCCTGGCGATCGTCAAGCAGATGCAGGAGGATGAACGCCACCACGGGGATCAGGCCCTGGCGGCTGGTGGAAAAAGGCTGCCCTGGCCGATCCGCCGGCTGGCCATGCCACTGGCTGCCAGCATCATGACGACACTCAGTGCCAGAATCTGATCAGGCTAGGCCCCCCCATCCACTGACTGACCCGTTTTTTACTGACCCGCGACTTTCAGCCGGGAGTCGGTATAAATCCGGTCATCCGTCCAGCACCCACTCAATGCGCTGGTAACCCAGCTGCTGTGCCAGCTGCAGCCCCAAGCTACCGGCAAGTTCCAGCGGATGCTCATCAATTCCCAGGTCACGACACTGGGTCACTTCCAGTCCGGCATAACCGCAGGGGTTAATGCGCCGGAACGGCGTCAGGTCCATGCCCACATTCAGGCTCAGACCGTGATAAGTCCGGCCACGACTGACCCGCAGCCCCAGTGCGGCAATTTTCCTGCCATCGACGTAGACACCGGGTGCATCCCGGTCACCACAGGCATCGACACCGTGTACAGCCAGCAGACCGATCACGGCCTGCTCCATGGCCATGACCAGCTCACGCACCCCCAGACCGTTGCGGCGTACATCCAGGAGCAGATAAGCCACCAGTTGCCCTGGTCCGTGGTAGGTGACCTGTCCGCCCCGGTCAATCGGCAGCACCGGAATCGGGCCGGGATCCAGTATATGCTCCATTTTGCCATTGCGCCCGAGGGTGAAGACCGGTTCATGCTCCAGAAACCAGACCTCATCCGGCGTGTGTTCATCCCGCGTGCGGGTGAATGCCTGCATTTTTTCCAGTACCGGCTGGTACGCGAGCCCATGCCCCAGAACACGGGCTGTCAGAGTGCCCACAACACCAGCTCGCTGGTTTTCAGGTCCTGATAAATGGCATCGATCTGTTCCTTGCTGGTGGCCCGGATGCCCAGCGTCAGGGACTGGTACCTGCCACCACTGCTCTGGTGGCGGGCGAGTGCCTCCGCTCTGAAGGCGGGATCATGCCGGGCCGCAACCGCACGGACAAAATCGACAAAATCATCACCGGCAGGGCCGGCCACCTTGATGGGAAAATCGCAGGGAAAATCCAGCTTCAGGCGTGGATCAGTACCAAAGTGTTCATCATTCATGGTTGTTCCCGTGTCTGGGTCCAGGCTCATTCAGCGAACAACTTCTGGACACTGTCCACGATGCGTCGCCACCAGCCACCCTCACCGACATTTTCCAGTGCCAGCAGGTTGGTCTGCTTTAATATCTGGCCATCATCGGAAAAAACAATCTTTCCCAGCACATCGCCGCGCCGGATCGGTGCATCAATGGAACGATCAAACTGTACCACGCCCTTGAGCTGGTCATAGCGCCCCTTGCGCATGCTGACATACAGGTCATCCATCACCCCGCCGGCAACCTCGGCCTTGTCGCCCTGCCAGACCCGCACCTCGGACAGGGCATCACCAGCCTTGTAAATCTTGTGGGTTTCAAAGGTACGAAAACCGTACTCCAGCAGGCGCTGGCTGGATTCGGTACGGCTCTGCTCACTGGAGGCACCCAGCAGCACGGAAATCAGACGCATGTTGTCACGTATGGCGGATGCCACCAGGCAGTAACCGGCGGATTCGGTGTGGCCGGTTTTCATGCCATCCACGGTTGAATCGCGCCACAACAGCTTGTTGCGGTTATGCTGCTTGATATTGTTGTAGGTAAAATCCTTCTCGCTGTAAAGTTTGTAGCGCTGGGGAAATTCGTTGATCAGAGTCCGGGCCAGCAGCACAATGTCATGGGCACTGGTGTAGTGGTTCTCATGTGGCCATCCGGTCACATTCTCGTAATGGGTATTCTTCATGCCCAGCTCACCAGCCACCTCGTTCATGCGCTCGACAAAGGCTTCCTCGCTCCCGGCCACATGTTCAGCCAGGGCAACAGCGGCATCATTGCCGGACTGAATAATCAGGCCGCGCAGCAGCTTTTCCAGCTGCACCTTTTTGCCCACCTCCACAAACATGCGCGAACCCTTCATCTCCCAGGCGCGCTGGGAAATCAGCACCTCGTCATCCAGCTTGATGGAGCCCTTGGCCAGCTCGCGGTACAGAATGTAGGCCGTCATGAGCTTGGTCAGACTGGCGGGCTCAACCCTGGCATTCTGGTTATAGGACACCAGCTCCTCACCGCTCTGATAATCCACCAGCAGAAAACTGGTCGCGTCCACATCCGGTGCACCGGGTGCCAGTGACACCACCCGGGTGGTATCCGGCTGCTCCACTTCCGGCGCGGTCGTCTCGCCCTCGGCACCAAAGGCCGCTGCTGCAGCCAGCAGCAGACACATGCATAAAACCCTTTTCAACATCCCTTTACCCTGATTATTCACGATCACAAGTCAAGCCGGGGTTACTGGTTGACTCCGATGACCCGGAAGGTCGCCAACCCGTTACTTTCCAGCATATCTTTCACATTATCGATCTGGTCCTGGGTATACAAAGGACCGATCCGCACCTGATGCATTTTCTGACCCTGCTCAACAGCACTGGCCAGCTCGGTCTTGCTCAGGCCCACGGAGGTCAGGCGCACAAACATGTCCAGTGCCTCCTCCTGATCCCGATAATTGTTAACCACCACATAATAATTCCTGCCACTGCTGCCGGCCTTCCCGGCACTGTCCAGTGCCTGACGCTGGCTGCTACTCACACCATCCCGTGCCGGTGCACGCACGGCCGGCGATGGCAGCTCCCTGGCAGCGGCATCCTCCAGCCCTTCCACCCGTACCGGTGCAGCCTGCTGCCCCCGGCCCATACCGAGCGCATTGGCTGCCGCAAAGGACAGCTGAATCAGTCCACTCCCCTCAAACGGCCCGCGGTCATTGACCCGCACCACGACCGATTTGCCACTTCCAAGGTGCGTGACCCGCACATAACTGGGCAGAGGCAAGGTCCGATGCGCTGCCGAAAAGGCATGCATGTCAAAGGTTTCACAACCGGCTGTCGCCATGCCCTGAAACTCGGCCCCGTACCAGCCGGCCACACCCTCTTCGCGGTAGCCGCGTGCCGACGACAGTACCTGATAGGTATTGCCTTCCACCACATAGCTGGCATCATTGCCGCAACGCCCTCCCGAACCGGAATTGGCCTCAATGTCCAAGGGAGAGTCCAGCGCACCGGGCTGCAGGCCTTCACGCTGCCGGTTGCCACAACCAGCCACCAGCAGCAACAGGCAGGCCAGTACCCCGCATTGAAAAAATGTTTTGTTGTTCATCGTTATTATCATCGTGAAATTTCAAGTTGGCGCAACAGGCGGACCTGCCGGGTGCCCAAGCCCCGGGCGTATAATAACACGGCACAGTCTAACACAGGCTTTATACCAAAACCCATGAGCAGCAAAGGCCGGATCGGGGCCGGATACACCGGCAGCCAGTCCGGTACTCAATCATCGCTGTGATAGACCCGTTTCCTTTTTTTCATACCCATCAGGATACCGAAGGCCGACATCAGGGTAATGATGGAGGTCCCCCCGTAACTCACCAGCGGCAGGGGCACACCCACAACCGGCAACAGGCCGCTGACCATGCCGGTATTGACCAGCAGATAGATGAAAAAGGTCAGTGCCAGACTGCCGGATAACAGGCGTGCAAACGTATCCGCGCCCTTGGAGGCCAGATACAGGCCACGCCAGATGATGAACAGGTACAAAGCCAGCAGCATGCAATTTCCCAGAAACCCGAACTCCTCACCAAACACGGCAAAGATAAAATCGGTATGCCGCTCGGGCAGGAAGTCCAGCCGTGACTGATCCCCGTTGAGCCAGCCCTTGCCATAAAATCCGCCGGAGCCGATAGCAATCTTGGACTGATAAATATGGTAGCCGGTTCCGAGCAGGTCCTGTTCGGGGTTGAACAGGGTCAACACCCGCTGGCGCTGGTATTCATGCATGCCATAATGAAACATCAGCGGCGCACTGACAGCCAGCACCAGCAGCGCCCCGCCGATCAGCCACCAGGACATGCCGGCCAGATAGATGACAAACAGCCCGGAAAGCGCAATCAGCAGGGCTGTTCCCAGGTCCGGCTGTTTCATGATCAGCAGCATGGGCACAAAAACCAGCATCAGGGCAACGATAATATCCCAGAAACGCGGAGGCAGCGGTTTCTCCGCAAAATAATAGGCGACCATCATCGGGACCGCGAGCTTCATGATCTCGGCGGGCTGGATATCCACCCCAATATACAGCCAGCGCGTCGCCCCCTTTTTGGTCTCCCCGACCAGCAGCACCAGAATCAGCAGGATAAGGCCGATCCCATAAGCCCAGATGGCAAACTGTTTCAGGGTCTTGCTCTGTATCTGTGAAAACAGCATCAGGAACACCAGACCAACCAGAAAATGCAGGCCCTGACGGTAGACAATGCTGATCTGGCCATCCCCCGCACTGAACAGTGTCACCAGCCCCAGAAACATCAGCAGGGACAGGGCCGCCAGCAAAACCGGATCAACCCGTTGCAGGGCACGTACCACATAGGGCGGGAACAAGGCCGAAATCACTGCGGTGTCACCTTTTTATTATCGGTATTCCTGTCAATTTTTCTGGTGATGTTAAGCGGGGTCACGGACTCACCCGGCTCCGGCGCTTCCCCCTCACCCTCCTCCTCATCACCGTACTGGTTCAGAAGGTAGGCATCCATGATCTTGCGCCCGGTAGGTGCCGCGACCTTGCTGCCACCGCCACCGTTTTCCACAATGATACCGATGGCAATGCGTGGATCATTCGCGGGGGCAAAACCGACAAACAGGGAGTGATCATGCAGGCGTTTGGCCAGCTTGGAAGCATCATAGCGTGCATTCTGGGCGATACCGAACACCTGGGCGGTACCGGTCTTGCCCGCAATCAGGTAAGGCGCATCCTTGCCTGCCGCCCTGGCGGTTCCGAAACTGGCGTGCATGACATCCACCATCCCCTGAATGGCCAGATCCCAGTGACCCGGATCACGCACCGGCACCTGATTGAGGATTTCCGGCGCTATCACCTGTTCGGGCTGATCCTTGGACGAGCGCACGCTGCGCAACACATGCGGACGCAGGCGCTTGCCACGTGTGGCCACCGTCGAAACCGCATGGGCCAGCTGCAGTGGCGTGGCCAGCCAGTAACCCTGGCCGATACCGATATTCACGGTATCACCCGGATACCAGAACTGCTTGTGGCGTTTCTGCTTCCATTCCGGAGTCGGCATCAGACCGGCTGACTCCGAAGTCAGGTCGATGCCGGTCTGCAGCCCGAACCCGAACCGGTTCATATAGCCGGAAAAATTTTCCACGCCCATGCGATAGGCGAGGTCGTAAAAATAGGTGTCACAAGATTTGGCGATGGCCTCCTGAGCATTCAGTGAACCATGCCCGACCTTTTTCCAGCAGCGGTAACGGCGCTTGTGGCCCGGCAGCTGGAAAAAACCGGGGTCATACACACGTTTGCTCGGCCAGATGACCTTGTCGTAAAGGCCGGCAAGCGCGGCCATGGGCTTGATCGTGGAACCGGGTGGGTAGGCCCCCTGCAAGGCACGGTTATAAAGCGGGCGATCCGGGTCATCGCGCAATGCCGTATAGTTTTTGTGCGAAATACCATCCACAAACAGGTTGGGGTCAAAGGTGGGCACACTGGCCATGGCCAGCACCTCGCCATTGCGGGGATCAATGGCAACAATCGCACCACGTTCATCCTTGAGCAGGTTTTCCGCCTTGATCTGCAGGCGCATGTCAAGACTCAGGATCAGGTCCTGCCCGCCGACCGGATCCTTCTCCTCCAGCACGGCAATGTGCCGGCCATGGGCATCCACCTCCATCAGCTGGTAGCCGGTCTGGCCATGCAGGCGATCCTCATGCGCCGCCTCGATCCCGATCTTGCCCACATGCGTGGTGCCGGCATAATTCTCACTGTCCAGCCGGGTCAGGTCGCGCTCATCGATACGCCCGACATAGCCGATCACATGACTGGCAATACTCTTCAGCGGATAGAAACGCTGCATGCGGCGCACCAGATTGACCCCCGGAAAACGCGAACGATTGACCGCAAACATGGCCACCTCGTCCTCGGCCATGTTTTCCTTCAACACGGTGGGCTGGTAACGACTGCCACGCCGGACCTGCTGATTGAAAACCCGCAGGTCCTTTTCGGTCAGGGGCACCACCTTGTTGAGTCGCTCCAGCATCAGCGTCAGGTCACTGAAACGCTTCCGGCCATCATTGTTCTGGTCAGGCACGGCATCCAGCACCACCTCCAGCACATACTGGGCCCGGTTATCTGCAATCATGACCCCGTTACGGTCATAAATCTGGCCACGGGTCGGCGGAACGGGGATACGCTTCTGGTAATTCTGCTTGGAAAGCTCGGTATATTTATCGTGATCCCTGACCTGCAGGAAGTAGGCCCGGGCCAGAATACCCAACAGGGCCGAAAGGATGACCAAGGCAGCCACAATGACTCTGGCATTGAACAGTTGTTGCTCATCCCGCTCTGTTTTGATTGACAGGCGCTCGCCCATAATGATGGAAGTCCAGTGATTATTTTGAAATGGGAGCCCGGCACACGCTGGCCCGGACCCCTATCAATCCGGGCACACGACTGAAAGTCGAATGTTATCAGGTTTCAGCCATTATCCTGATAACGGCGCACGCTGGCCAGAATTTCCTGCCTTGCGGCTTCAGCATCGCCCCAATCACCCACCTTGACCCATTTGCCGGACTCCAGCTCCTTGTAGTGTTCAAAAAAGTGCTTGATCTGGTCAAGTAACAAAGCAGGCAACTGGGTATATGTTACGACATCCTTGTACTGTGGTGCCAGTTTACCGGCCGGAACGGCAACAATCTTGGCATCCACACCGCTTTCATCCTCCATGTTCAGCACCCCCACCGGGCGGGCGGGAATGACACAGCCATGCACCAGCGGTGCCGGCGTCACCACCAGTACATCCACCGGATCACCATCCTCGGACAGGGTATGCGGAACAAAACCGTAGTTGGCTGGATAGAACATCGGCGCACTCATGAAACGGTCGACCATCAGGGCCCCGCTCTCCTTGTCAACCTCGTACTTGACCGGATCGGACTGGGCCGGAATCTCGATGATCACATTGACCGACTCGGGGACATCCTTGCCCACTGCAATATTGTCTATATTCATGCCATTTCACCTCGGGTTTAAAGACGCTCAATCGAAAAATGCCGCCTAGTATAGCCGGACTTGAATCCAACTTGCACTGCAACATGTATTTGCGTATAAGAACTGACTTGATTGGAGTCATATTTAAGGGAAATACCCATGCGAATCGTCCTACTTGGTGCCCCCGGCTCGGGGAAAGGAACCCAGGCGCAACGCCTGACCGGCATTTACAACATCCCGCAGATTTCCACCGGTGACCTGTTGCGTGCGGCCGTCAGCGCCGGAACGGAACTGGGCCTGCGGGCCAAGGCAGCCATGGAAGCCGGCGAGCTGGTATCTGACGATATCGTACTGGGCATGATTCGTGAACGCCTGCAACAGCCTGATGCAGTCAAGGGCTTCATTCTGGACGGTTTTCCACGCAATCTGGTCCAGGCGGAAAGCCTGGATGCCCTGCTGGCCGAACTGGAACAGCCCCTGCAGGCCGGCCTGCTGATTGATGTCGACCACGACATCCTGATGAAGCGCCTGACCGGACGCCTGTCCTGCAAGGATTGCGCCACGGTCTACAACCGCTATTTCTCCCCGCCCAGACAGGAAGGTGTCTGTGATAACTGTGGCAGTACCAATCTTTACCACCGGGCCGATGACAACGAGGAAACCATCGGCAACCGTCTCAAGGTCTATGAGAGCAGCACCGCCCCGCTGATCGGTTATTATCAGAACCAGAACAAACTGAAACGCGTCAACGGCATTGGTTCCATGGAAGACATCAGTAACGCCATCCAGGCTGAACTGGACAAGCTGTAAACGACCGCGCCCACCCATGTCCAATTCACTCAGTGAACAACTGCTGAAGGCAGGCCTGATCACCCAGAACCAGATTGATCAGGCTGCCCAGGAAAAACAGCAGCGCAAGGAAAAAGCGCGTGCCGGACGAGCCGACAAAGCCGGCAGACCGACACAGAAAGGCAAACACAACCGGTCGGGTCCCGCATCCCGCTCCGGGCCGGCTGCAGCAGCCAACGCCCCGGCAGCGGACCAGTCATCCGCGCCGGAAGTACCGAAACCGGCACGTCCACGCAAACAGCCCAGTGATCTGGCACAGTTCTACAAGGAACGAGCTGAACTGGAGCGCAATGAACGTGAAGCGGAAGAAAAGCGCCGGCGTGAAATGGCAGAGCGCAAGCGTAAAACCCGCAAGCAGGTGCGGGATCTGGTGGCTGCCGCCGCCCTGAATGCCGAAGACGCCGAAATCCGCTACAACTTTGTGGTGGGTGAAACCGTCAAGTACCTGTTTGTCACCCCGGCCCAGCAGCAGCAACTGGCACTGGGCGAGCTGGCCATCACCTTCGTGGACGGCAAACGCTGCCTGATTCCCCAAGCAGCAGCAGCAGAAATAAAGGCACTGGACCCGGACAAACTGGTGATTTTCTGTGCGGATGACGGTACCGGCCCAGAGCCGGACCTGCACGAGCCTCTCGATACCGGTGCGACAGACAAGACCGCCACCGAAGCAGGGGCGGCAATCACCACGGAGCTTGAGCCGGCCACCAGCCAGCCGCCGGCGACCGGGGCGGCTACGGAGCCTCCTGCGCCAAGGCCGTAGCCAGCCGGTACAGGGCATTTCTGGGCTGCCCGGTCAACCGGGCAGCGACCTTTGCCGCCTGACGCACCGACAGCCCCTCTTCCAGCAGGAGCCTCAACAGCGTCGTGTTATCCTGTTCCGCCGGTGCAGCCGGCTCCGCCCCCGCCAGCATGACCACAAACTCACCCCGGCGCAGGTTCTCATCGGTACGAACCGCCTGCAGCAGGGCTTCCACCGTACCCCGACAGACCTGCTCAAAGCGCTTGGTCAGCTCACGCGCCAGTACCAGCTGCCGCTCCCCTCCCAGGGTTGTCAGCATGTCTGTCAGTAAAGCCTCAATCCGGTGGCTGGACTCATACAGTACCAGGGTACGGGGTTCTGCTGCCAGTGCCGCCAGAGCCTTGCGCCGGGCATTGCCGCGTGCCGGCAGAAACCCCTCAAAACAGAAACGGTCGGTGGGCAGACCGGCAACCGACAGCGCCGCAATCAGGGCGCTGGGGCCGGGTACCGGAATGACCCTGAAACCGGCCTGAGTCACCGCCCCCACCAGATGGTAGCCGGGATCACTGATCAGGGGCGTACCCGCATCGCTGACCAGTGCCATGCTTTTACCCTGGGCCAGTACGGCCAGCACCTCTGCCACCCGGCCCGCTTCATTATGATCATGTAGGCTGACCAGGCGGTTCTGAATGCCGAAATGGCTCAGCAACTGACGCGTCACCCGCGTGTCTTCAGCATAAATGCAATCCACCTCGGCCAGCACCTGACAGGCCCGCCGGCTCATGTCGTCCAGATTGCCGATCGGTGTGGCAACACAGTAAAGGCTTGGCTCAGGCACGGATCAACCACCTCCGGTAAGCCGGAATTTGTTTCACAGTACGGTTCACGGTATCCTCCGGGTAAATACTAAACATGATATAACGTAGGGCTTAGATCAGCCCAGCCGCTTACAGGCTGCTGACAATCATCGGGCATTATCGGACAAGAATGAAATGATGGGCATCAGAATCAACGCTTCTCTCCTGGCATCATTCGGCTTGCTGGGACTGCTGCTGCAGTTGCAGGGCTGCAGCCTGAATTCAGGCACGGACCCTGCCGGTACCGGCGACCCGGCAGCGGTCGCCACCCTCCCCGCACCCCGGAACAGTGAAGTCGGCGAAACCCGGAACAGCGGCAAACCGGTAGCCACCATCGAGCTCGGCAATGCCCTGCTGCAACAGGGTAAAAAGCAGGCCGCAGCCACCGCCTATTACGAAGCAGCCTTCAGCTACCCCTCTCCGGAGCGGGAAAGGATCATCCTGCAGGCTGCCGAGATCACGGCCTCCCTGGGCAACAGGCGCCTGACCAACAACTATCTCGACCGCCTCTCCGGGCAGCATGTCCAAGGTGAAACCCGAACCCGCTTCCTGTATGTCAAAGCACTGCTGGCCCTGCAGGACAAAAATCCGGACCTGGCCCTGCGCCTGACACCGGAAGACACCCGCGGGCTTTCCAAAGGACTCGGTGACAAAATCCGGCTGGTGCGCCAGCGTGCCCGCGAGATGGGTGGCCGTGCAACCGGAACAGCACCGGATACCCCTGAGCGCATCCCCCATTACGCGCTGGAACACCCAGCCCAGCAGCCAGCTGATGCCCAAGCCCGGCCCTCGGCCCCGGTACTGCCGCTGGCCATCAACCGTCTGGCCGTGCTGCTGCCCCAGGATGGCCTGCTGGGTGCCGTCAGCAAGGAAATCTATCAGGGCATGGAAGCCGCACGCGACAGCGATGGCCAGGACATGCGCATCAAGCACTACCCGGTCAGCACCAACAACGCCCTGCAGCAATACCAGCAGGCGGTGGCGGATGGTGCCGACATGATTCTGGGGCCGCTGGACAAGGAGTCACTGGCAGTCCTGCTGTCCCGCCCTGGCGAGCTGACCAAACCCATCCTGAGCCTCAACTACCTGGAAAACGGGGAGGCCACACCCGGCACGGTCTACCAGTTCGGCCTTTCCCCTGAAGACGAGGCCCGTCAGATCGCCCGTTTTGCCATCCGGCGCGACCAGCGCAGCGCCATCATACTGGCACCCGATTCCAACTGGGGTGCCCGACTCGCTGCTGCCTTCGAGCAGGCCTACACCAGCATGGGGGGGCAGCTGACCTACCGGGGGCGCTATGCCAACAACAACCCGTCCACTTACCTCCGGCAGGTTCAGGAAGCCCTGCATGACGGCAAAGGAGCCAGCATGGTCTTCCTGGCCGCCGCCCCGACCCAGGCCCGCCTGCTGCGCCCGCTGCTGCAGGATCAGGCCGGGCTGCTGCCAGTCTACGCCACCTCGCACATCTTTTCCGGCAAACCGGAGCCCGGCAGGGATGCCGACCTGGATGGCATCATCTACACCGAAATCCCCATGGTGCTTGACCGGCTTAAAAGCGGCAGCCTTGACAACCTGAAATACCCGCGCCTGTATGCCCTGGGCCTTGATGCGGTTGGCATTGCCCGCAACCTGTCCGGCCTGGCCAGCCATACCGCCGACAACCTTGCCGGCAAAACCGGGCGCATCACACTCAATAACCACCGTGCCATCGAACGCCAGCTGGAATTTGCCACCTTCATCAACGGCATGCCCAGCCGGCTGGACAATTGATGCCGAGCACCCGCGAGCGCGGCCTGGCTGCCGAAAGCCGCGCCTGTGCCTTTCTTGAGGCACAGGGGCTGCGACTGCTGCAGCGCAATTACCGTCTGCGCAGTGGTGAAATCGACCTGATCATGCGCGATGCCACCCATCTGGTGTTTATCGAGGTGCGCTACCGCAGCAGCAACCGCTACGGCGGTGCCCTGCAGAGTGTGGATTTCCGCAAGCAACAGCGTATCATGCGTACCGCCCGGCACTTCCTGCTGTGCAACCCTTATGACTTGCCAGTCCGTTTTGATGTAATCGCCCTGGAAGGCCAGGCGATTAGGTGGATTCAACATGCATTCGAAGCCGAACACTGACGACAGCTCTCTGGACAATGACGCTATCCTGCGGGTCAATTTCCTGCGCGAGGCCAGCCCTTATGTGCGCAAGCACCGTGACAGGATTTTCGTGATCGCCTTTCCCGGTGATGTAATCGAACTGGGTAATTTCAGGCGTATCATCCAGGACATTGCCATCATTGCCGCCTTGGGCACCCGCCTTGTACTGGTGCATGGAACCCGCCCCCAGATCGACGAGCGTCTGCAGGAACTGGGGCTGGAGCCCGAATTTCACGCCGGTATCCGCATTACCGACAAGCTGGCTCAACGTGCCGCCCAGGAGGCCTGCGGCTACGTGCGCATCCAGATTGAAACCCTGCTGTCCTTCGCCCTGAGTCATGCCAACTCCTCCAGCGACAGCCAGAGCATCGCCAGCGGCAACTATGTAACGGCAAGACCCATGGGGGTACTGGATGGGGTTGACTATGGTTACTCCGGCACCATACGCCGCATTCAGACGGCTCATATCCGCCGGCAGCTGGAAAGCGGCCATATCGTACTGCTGTCCCCGATCGGCTACTCTCCGGCGGGTGAAGCCTACAACCTGCGCTATGAACAGCTCGCGGTTGAAACGGCTCAGGCCCTGGAAGCGGACAAGGTACTGCTGCTGGGGGAGGCTCCCGCCAACCTGCCCGGCTCCATGACCCTGGAAGAGGCCTACCAGTATCAGGATGACCATCCCCAGATGGCCACCATCATCGAAACGCTGCAAAACAAGGTGGGACGCATCCACCTGCTGGACGCCCGGATTGATGGCGCCCTGCTGCTGGAGCTCTACACCCGCGACGGCATCGGCAGCATGATTGCCGCCAATCCCTTTGAAACCATCCGTGCGGCCCGGATTGATGACATTCAGGGTATCCTGGAAATCATCCGCCCGCTGGAACAGAGGGGCACCCTGGTCAAACGCTCGCGCGAACAGCTGGAACTGGAAATCAACAACTTCCTGGTGGCGGAGCGGGACCATCAGATCATCGGCTGCGCCGCCCTGTACGACACGGATGAGGTAACCACCGGCGAACTGGCCTGTCTGGTGGTGCATCCGGACTACCGTACCTCCCGGCGTGGTGAGCAGCTGCTGCAGGCCATCATCCGCAACGCCCGCAGACAGGGCAAGACCCACCTGCTGGCCCTGAGTACCCAGACCTCGGACTGGTTCACCGAGCGCGGTTTTGTCCGTGGTACGGTGGAAGAGCTGCCAGCCAACAAAAAACAGCTTTACAACTTTCGCCGCAACTCACGGATTTTTTTCAAGAAAATCTGACTGCAGCGCTGTTGCATGCCATTCATCACCTCCCTGCGGACGGGCTGCCCAACGCCCGTCCGGCAAATGAACCCGGCTGTTGCCATCAACCCTCAAAACCCCACCAGTCATCAAAAATTGCAACAAATTAAGCAACAGTTGATCTAAGTTAGGGTAAAGTCAACCCAAACAATAAAACGCGCACCCGCGATCAGAGTGTGAGAGGCAAAGCGCATGAAAGTACCCAGCAATATCGGCATCAGACCATCCATCCAGCTCAGCGGACGCCTGCTCGACAGCATCCGGCAGACTTTCGGTTTTGTACGCACCGGACGGGACTGGCTCTGGCGGAAAGGCATCGCCTGGCTCAATGCCATCCCGCCCAGCGAACAGCACCACAATGTCTTCTGCCACTTCAAGTTCCTGGAGCGTGAAGTCAGGCCCGGAGACGTGATTCTGTTCGCCGGCAAAACCCGTGTCAGCAAAGCCATCCAGATGGTCGCCCTTTCTCCCTGGACCCATGCCGCCCTCTACATTGGCCGTCTGAACGACATTCATGACCCGCAAGCCCGCCAGAAACTGCAGCAGTTTTATCAAGGTGACCCGAACGACCAGCTGCTGGTCGAATCCCTGCTCGGGCAGGG
>JAGRJD010000155.1 GCA_020442915.1 Thiothrix sp.
CCAGCACCTGATCCACCATCTGGCTCACGGTCTGGACCTGCAGATCGACATGATGGGTCGGGCAGCGCGGTACCCCGGCGCGAGCATACAAAAGGCGCAGGTAATCGTAGATTTCAGTAATGGTTCCCACGGTGGAGCGCGGGTTGTGCGAAGTGGTTTTCTGTTCGATGGAAATGGCCGGGGACAGACCTTCGATGTGGTCGATGTCCGGCTTTTCCATCATTGACAGAAACTGGCGTGCGTACGCTGAGAGTGACTCCACATACCTGCGCTGACCTTCGGCAAAGATGGTGTCAAAAGCCAGCGAGGATTTGCCGGACCCTGAAAGACCGGTGATCACGATCAGCTGATCACGCGGCAAGTCAAGGTCGAAATTCTTGAGGTTATGGGTGCGCACACCGCGCAGGCGGATGAATTTGTCCATGCCAAGGGATTCAATGCCAGAAGAAAGGCAGGGATTCTAGCAGCTTTCCTGATAGCTTGGAGGATTCCTTGCGGTGAGAAGAAGGACATATTCACAGCAATTGAGCACAAATGATGGAAAGCTTCCATCAGAGCCTGTAACTAGGACACCGTCATGCTTGAACTGGCGAACCAAAAACGCCCAATGGCGAGTGCCGTAACGCGGATGCCTGCCGCCAGCTTGCAATACCACCGTTTTCTGGGTATGCAATTGATTTTAGCCATGTATTGGGGGAGGAAGAATAATATTTCCCTCATGACAAATACCGCACAACCTTCTCAGTGCCGCCGGCGTCCGGGACAGTTTTCACCGGCACCGGGGACCACCCGGGTCTGTCCCGGCAGGTAAAGCACCCGCACATCAAAGGCATACTGGCTGACTTCCGGGTTCAGCACTCGGGAAAACTGGCAGAAATCAATGTCGTCCCAGTTCCGCTGCGTGATCCGGGCCAGATAGGTCGCGGCATGCGGCATCGGAAACGCCTGCATGGGTGAATGCTGTTCCAGTCCCGCATCGGCGAAATCCCGACCCTGCAGGTAATCGTACAGCATGACCGCCACCCAGGCCCCTTCCACCACATGACCACCGACCGATGCATCAGACCGGCCCGACTGTACGGCCCGGATGCCTTCCTCCGACCAGTCAATCCCGCCCAGCAGCACGTCCCGGCCCGGCATCCTGCCGGTCTCGCCTAATGCACGGGCAATGCCAAGCCCCATGTGATCACTGGCCGACCAGAAAATCCGGGTATCCGGATAACGTTTCAACAACCGCAGGGTTTTGGCATAGGCCAGCGGCTCCTCCCAGAACGCATGCACCACCTGATTGACCCTGACCTTGCCATCCCCGACAGCAGCCCGGTACAAACCGTCAACCCGGTCGAATGCCGGGGTTTCCACCAGCGTGCCGGTCAGGCCCGTGATCTCAAGCTCACCGCCAGCTGTTGCCAGCCCCATGGCCCGTGCCTGTGCAATCAGGGCCTGTGCCAGCACATAACCCGCCTGCTCGTCATCCGGCATCATGCGTCCCAGCCACAGGGGGTATTTTGCACGCGGGGTACCGGTCTGACTGCGGTTCTGCGGGTTGACATCGGCATTGAACAGGTAAACCGGCAGGTTGCGCACACGGCTGCGTTCCAGCATTGCCGGCGCGGATTCCTTGAAGTTGGGAAATACCAGCACCGCTACGCCATCATCAGCTGCCTGATCAACCGCCGCAATCATGTTACGCTGGCTGGAATAGGCATAGTAGCGGCGCAGCTTCATCCCCAGCTGCCGGCAGGCCGCCTCCATAATGTCCTCAACCACGCCCCAGAACGGATCACCGGGCTCACGCTGGGTGAGAATGCCCAGTGTATGGGTACGCCCGGCCTGAGATGCCGCTGTAGCTTCCTGTGCCCGAAGCGGTGCTGGAATGACAGCTGCTACGCCGATTGCAAGCAGCAAAGCCAGCAGCACCCGCCCGCCCAGACCCGCACAGCAGGGTTTCATGCTGGAGACCTCCCGCGTTGTGGCAGCAGTGGATAGGGTCTGCCATCATAAAAGCTCTGGGTATAGGTGATGTTGATCTCCTGCAGCAGCCGCCGTGCCGGTTCACCCGCCACATGCTCGGCCACCGTGACCGCACCGATGGAACTGGCAATGGACTGGATGGAGGCAATGATGGCCAGGATTTTTTCGCTTTCGGTGATGCGGGTCACCAGACTGCCGTCAATCTTGATCATGCCGATTTCCAGCTGCTCCAGATAGGCATAGGAGGCCAGCCCCTTGCCGAAATCATCGACAGCCACATGCCCGCCCCCCTGACGGATGATGCGGGTCACCTCCTGGATGCGGGAAAAATGGCTGATCAGGGCATTTTCCGTGACCTCGAAAATGACATGAATGCCATGGCTGTGTGCCACTTCCAGCAGGTGCAGTGCGGCCTGCTGGGCGGAGCGGTTATGCAGGGAAAACGGTGACAGGTTGACATTGATGTGACGGCAGGCATTGAGCCAGCCCTGCTCGATGTAGCGGGCCAGCAGCTCGAAAATGGCCTGGTCCAGCTGATGGATGATCCGCCCCCGTTCCAGGGCGGGGATGAAATCAGCCGGCATCCGGATGATGCCGTCATGTTCCAGCCGTACCAGAATCTCCACCCTTGGCGGCCATTCCGCTGCCGCCTGCAGGGGAATGATCGGCTGAGCGAACAGCAGCAGTCCCTCCTGCCGGATCGCCTGCAGGCAGATGTCCACCATCCGGAATTCGCGCAGGTGCTCCTCCAGCGTCCCCGCAACCTCACTGTCACGCACCACCTCGATATTGCCGCCACCGACCCCCTTGATGTGATAACAGCCCTGGCCGGCTCTGGAAATAGCACTGGATACGGTATCGGCATGGGGAACCAGCGCCGCCAGCCCGATGCTGGCACTGACATGAAAGGTGTGCTCACCGGCATAAAAGGCCGTTTCCTCCAGCTGTCGCAGCATGCGGGTGCTGCACTGGCAGGCCTGTTCCAGCGACATGGGGATGACAAACACAAACTCATCCCCGCCTTGGCGGGCGATCAGTGGGTCCGGCCCCAGATGGGAGCGCAGGACCTGAGCCACCCGGATCAGGGTTTCATCGCCTTTTGCATGCCCGAACAGGTCATTGATCTTCTTGAAACCATCCAGATCCAGCAGGCCGATAACATACTCCGATACGGCACTGGCGGCACCGCCGCTCAGGATTTTTTCCAGCTGACGATCAAAATAATAGCGATTATAGGTGCCGGTCAGGTAATCGTGACTGGCATGATAGGCGATCTCGGCCATGTATTGACGGCTGGTTTCATCCAGAATCACGACCGCACAGCCCAGATAATGGCCATCAGCAATCAGGGGATACACATCCAGTGTCATCGGGAAACGGTCCTGCAGGCTCCCGCCGACCACAAACTGGCAGTAACCCTCATACGCCCGTGCACCGCCGGGGTGGCGGGTCAGGGCACTGAGACAGGTTTCCTGCCAGGTATTGTTCGGGGCCACCCGGCTCAGGCGCACAAGGTCGTCCACCGCCATGCCCAGCAGCTGGGCCTCATCCAGACCGATATGGTCCATGGCGAAACGGTTCACCTGCACAATGCGGTTGTCCTGATCCAGCACCAGCGTCAGCCGCTGTACGGCATGGAACAGGGTATTGAGCAGCTGGTTACGGAGCGCCAGGGTGTTTTCAGCCTGACGGCGGGCATCCACCTCCTGCTCCAGCAGGCGGACCTGGGCACGGATGTCATGCCGGTAGCGGTTGAGGGTGTCGACCACCAGCTGCAGCTCATCATTGGCGGTATTGCGCTTCAGGGTCAGCGGCCCGGACAACAGGGCCGGGGAACGGCTGAGGAAATCGGCAATCCGCACCAGATGGCGACTGATGGCCACATAAACCAGGGCCAGCGTGAACAGCGACACCAGAAAGGTCTTGAACAGCTGGGTATACAGGGTAATCAGAAAGCGGCTTTTCAGGTTCCGGTATACCTGATCGTAATTGGCATAAAGGCTCAGCTCCCCCAGTGGATGGTTCCGCCCAGTCCGGGCATCCAAAAAATCCAGCCTGACCCTGCGCTCCGGTTGCCGTCCCGGTCCGGGGGCGATACCGGCGGAAAACAGCAACTCACCATCCGTGTCATGAATGGCCACATAGGCGGTCTGGGGCAGACGGGCCACCGAATTGATCAGGGTCCGGACCAGAGCGTCATCCAGCAGCCACAGGCTGCGCGACAGTACCGGCGTGGCGTACTCCTGCAGCGCATCCCAGGCCCTGTCGATCAGCGCCAGATCACGGCGGTAATCCTGATACAGCTGGTTGGCCGTGAAACCCGCAGTCAGCAGTGAACTGAACATCAGTATTCCCAGCAATACCTTGATGCTGATCCTGCGCCTGCGGATAAATTGCCGAAGACCCATGCTGTATAACTCCTGCGGAATCCGACCTGCAAAGCCTCGTGAAAAGCGGTCTGACACAGAATGTCAATGGCATTGTAACATAAGGAAGGACCGGCTTTTTACAGGAGCAAAAGTTCAGAGCAGGAAGCTGGCGGGAGCAGATAGGGATGAGGCATCATCCGCCAGCCATGCCCTGATATTCCGTACCGTGGTCAGTCCAGCCAGTGCCGTTTCCAGCGCATGCCGCTGCTGCCGGTATTCCAGAACAGTTTGCGCCAGCAGCGGCAGCATCTGCTCCGGCCTGACCACTGGATAGTGCTCAAGGCCGACCATGCGCCGCAACGGCAGGGATACCCGCTGCAGTTCCGCCTCCAGCTCATGCTGCTGGCGGACCAGAAGGGTATGGAAGTGTTTCAGGTGCTCCCCGGACAGGGGCTTGACGGGATACTGATCAACCTGTACCACCGCCAGCTGCAATTCCAGCAGCCCGAGCAGATCCCGGGCACGGTAGGCGGACGTGAGCTGCTGCATGAGTTCGGTCTTGCGTTCCCGCTCCCGGGCATCCGGCTCCCGATCCGGATGCAGGATCGTGATCAGCTGGCGGTAAACTGCTTTCAGCGACGGGGTGATATCGGCCTCCTCCGGTGTCTGCCGGCGGATAGCAGCACACGGTTCACGGGCAGTTTTTTCAACCTGCTGCTGTTTCCGTTTTGCCTGCAGCTGCTCCACCATGGTGGGGTCACACAGATCGAACCCGTCATCCAGCACCCTGCCAAGCTCATGTTCAAACAGGCTGCGGGCCAGTTTATTGGCAAATTCACGTGCTTCCCGCACCCCGGTATCAAAATCAATGGTGCTGTACCGGTCATACAGGGGCTTGAGCTCGTTGCGTCCAAAGCGACGGATCAGCTCCCCGCTCTGATCACGGATGAAGCGGGCCATTTGTTCCCGCTCAGGCCGGGAAAACCCCCGGCACGCATAAAACCGGTCCAGATGCAGCACCAGCTGCTCATGGAGGCAACTGATGTCCTGCAGCAACGGCCCCAGCTCCTCGTGATACTGCTTTTCCAGCCGGGGCTTGAGGGCCTGCCACTGTGCCAGCTCCCGGCGCAGCTTTTCCAGTTTCCCGAGCATACGGTTGCACTGCCGCCGGGCCGGGCTCCGTTTTTCCCGGACCGGTGCCTGGATGCGCAGGGGAAGGTTGCGGGATGTCAACATAGCGGGCAAGCCTCCAGCTCCGGAAAATACGGAAACAGGCCGCCGGCATGGAACAAAGTCCGGCGGTTATCAGCGCCTTTGCGGTTTTGCTGCCACAAAATCAGCCACCGGACGCCCGTCTTCCAGTGTTCCGGCCTGATCCAGCCAGATGTCAAAGCCGGCAAACTGCGCCGCCAGCTCACCGGGGGCCAGCAGGAAGCGCGGATTGCGGGGACGGCCAATGGCACTGTGCTCACAGCCCTGCAGGAAAGTCTGGTAAACCAGCACACCACCGGGCGGAAGCCAGTCACGCAGCAACGGCAGCAGCGGGCGATACAGGTAGCGGAACACCGTGATCAAATCCAGACTGGCCGGACCGAACGCCGGCAAGGGTGCTTCCGCCCCCTCCAGATCACAGGCCAGGGTCCGTACCGTGACCCCGGCCTGTGCCGCCATCCGCCCGACACGCTGCAGTGCATCTTCCGAATGGTCCACCGCCCACATGTCCCAACCCTGCTGCGCCAGATAAACCGCATCCCGCCCGGCCCCGCAGGCCAGATCCAACCCCGACCCTGGCTGCAGGCCGTATTGCGGGGCCAGCCGGGTCACAAACCGCTCCAGCAGTGCGGAAGGTTCCCACAGGCGGACCCGGTTCAGGCCGGTTTCCAGCAGGTCGGCCTGTGCCAGCTGCTCCTGCCACGCCTTCGACCAGAGCCGGGCTGCGGCAATCACATAACCCCGTGGCTCCAGAAATGCCCGTGCCACCGCCAGACTGTCGGCAGTTCCGCACAGGCTGAGCGACCGGGAGCGGCGCGGCAGCTCCTGCATGCGCAGAAACAGTTCACCCGCCGGCAGCGAGCAGGCGCCGGTCTGATGGCCGGCAATGAACGCCGGCTGCGGGCGGCAGTCGATCAGGGCCGGCATCGGGGCTGCCGCATCCGGTGACAGTTCCACATGTATTTTGGGTATTTTCAGTGTGCCACCCTCGACTTGCCGTTAGCGGTAATGATGCGCACCGTATCACCGGCCCGGAATTCCTCATCCGCCACCTGGGCAATGGCCACCGTGCGCTCGTCTTTCAGTTTCAGGGTGATCTCGACCCCCTGCTGCTGGCTGGCGGCCCGGTCGATCAGGCTGCCGATGGTGCCACCGGCCACCGCCCCGGCCACCCCGCCGACAATCTGGCCCTTGCCCTTGCCGACTTCACTACCGGCCACCGCCCCGATCACCCCGCCCGCTGTCTGCCCGGTCTCGGAGGCATTCTGCTGGATCACAACCGGGCGCACACTCACCACCGTGGCATACTGCACCTCCTGCAGGGTGCCGGCCTGTACCGTACTGTAGGTGTTGCTGGAGGGTGCGGTGGTGCAGGCCGTGAGACCCGACAGCAGCCACAGGAAAGTCATCAGCCCCATCAGCGCTTGTCCACGTTTCATTTTTTTATTGCTCGCTATCATTTTTCAAAAGTATTCTGCACTGCAATCACCCTGCCTGTGGCAATCTGACCGCTACAGGCAGGCAGCAACGTTTATATCAGAACGGTATCTGGCGGGAAAGTCCAAGCCGCCGGATTTCATCCCGGAACACGGTCCTGATAGCAGCCAGTGCCGCCGGGCTGTCAGCCTCAAAGCGCAGGGTCAGGGATGGGGTGGTATTGGACAGACGCACCAGCCCCCAGCCATGAGCATACTCGGCCCGCAGCCCGTCAATCGTGATCATGCGCACGGCATCAAGCCGCTGGTTGCAGAGGAAACGGGTCATGGCGGCCCGTGCCCCGGCCACATCAGGAAACGGCAGCCGGTATTCAGGGGTGGCATGGCTGTGTGGCAGGCGCGCAAACACGGCGCTGACCGGCTCGGTGGCCGCCGCCAGCACTTCCAGCAGGCGGGCACCGAAATACAGGCCGTCATCATGCCCCATGCCGCGGTCATTGAGCACGAAATGACCACTGAACTCCCCGCCCAGTACCGCCTGGTGCTGCTTGACACGGGCTTTGAGCAGCGAATGGCCGGTCGGACACATTTCCAGCACTCCACCCGCCTCCCGTACCACCTGCCCCAGCTGCCAGCTGCTTTTCACATCACAGACCACCACTCCGCCAGCATGCTCAGCCAGCAAGTGGCGCGCCATCAGCATCAGCATCTGGTCCGGCCACAGGATATTGCCGTTGTTGTCCAGTGCGATCACCCGGTCGGCATCACCGTCAAAAGCCAGCCCGACATCCAGCTGCTGCGCCCGGACCAGTGTCTGCAGGGCGCGCAGGTTATCAGGATCAGTAGGATCCGGCGGGTGGTGCGGAAAGGTGCCATCCTCCAGACTGGTGAACAGGGCATGCACTTCACAGCCCAGGCGCCGGAACAGCGTTTCCGCCACCAGCCCCGCCGGACCGCTGGCGCAGTCCAGACCGATCCGCAATGGCCGGGCCAGATGGATCTGATTGACCACGGCATCGGTGTAACGTGCCAGCATACCGGCATACGGCACCTCTACACCGCCCGGCACGCCCTGCAGCAGGCCCTGATCGGCAATGCCCCGATACAGGGCCTGAATCCGCTCCGAGTGCAGGGCCTCGCCCTGTACCACCAGTTTGAGTCCGTTCCAGGGAAGCCCCAGATGACTCCCGGTGACCACAACCCCATTGGGTGCCACACCGGACTGGACCGCGAAATACAGAACCGGGGTCGGTGCACAGCCCAGCGCCAGCACCCGGCAGCCCGCCGCCACCAGTCCGGCAGCCACCGCCTGCTGCAGGACCGGGCTGGAAATGCGCCCGTCCCGGCACAACAGCACGTCCCGCTCCCCCAGTTCCCGCAGCAGACCGCCCAGGGCCTGACCGATCAGGTACACACTCTCGGGTGTCAGGTTCTCCGGATAGCGGCCACGCACATCGTAGGCACGAAACAGTTCCGGAGCAATGGTCGTCTGCATGTTGTCATCCCCGTTATCATTCCCGTTGGCAGTGGCATTTCAGCGGGTGCCCGAATGACCGAAACCGCCCGCACCGCGTTCACTGGCAGCAAACGCCTCCACCTGCCGCAGTGCCACCTGCAACACCGGTACCACTACCAGTTGGGCAATGCGTTCACCGGGTTCAATCGTGAAGGCCGACTGGCCACGATTCCAGCATGAAATCAACAGCTGCCCCTGATAATCCGAATCAATCAGCCCCACCAGGTTCCCCAGTACAATGCCGTGTTTGTGACCCAGACCGGAACGGGGCAGCACCAGTGCCGCCAGCCCTGGATCCCGCAGGTGAATGGCCAGACCGGTCGGTATCAGGGAGGTCTGACCGGGTGCCAGACTCAGGGGAGCATCCAGACAGGCGCGCAGGTCCATGCCGGCAGCACCTGTCGTGGCATAGGCCGGCAGCGGAAATTCACGCCCCAGGCGCGGGTCCAGTACCCGGTAATCCAGCACCGGTACGGTTGCTGTATTCATGGTCTTCATGTTCTGGCCTCCCGTGAGGCTTTCCAGCGCCCGAACTGCGCCACCACCAGCGTCATCAGGGCACGGGCCAGCGCCTGCTTGCTCATTTCCGGCAGGGTGGTCGCCCCGTCGGCCCATACCACCTCCAGCGCATTGTGATCCTGATCAAACGCCCTGCCATCCGCCACCAGATTGGCTGCGATCATGTGAATACGCTTGCGTCTGAGTTTGTCACGGGCATATTCAAGCAGGTTCTGCGTTTCCGCCGCAAACCCCACACAGAACAGTTCAGGCTGCTCGGCACGGAGGGTGGCCAGAATATCGGTCGTGCGCGTCAATACCAGCGTCAGGGTATCCGAGGACTTCTTGATCTTGTGGTCAGCCGTTGTTTCCGGAGTGTAATCCGCGACCGCCGCCGTGGCGATGAACATATCAGCCATGCCGGCGTGCGTCCGTGCCGCCTCCAGCATCTGCTGCGCACTTTCGACAGCGACATATTCCACCCCTGCCGGTACCGCAAGGCTGACCGGCCCCGACACCAGCGTGACCCGTGCACCCAGTGCGTGTGCGGCGGCGGCCACTGCATACCCCATCTTGCCGGAACTGCGGTTGGAGAGGAAACGCACCGGGTCCAGTGCCTCACGGGTCGGGCCGGCCGTCACCAGTACCTGCACCCCCTGCAACGGCTGTGACGGACTGAAGTGTGCTTCCACGGCGGCCAGCAGTTCAGCCGGCTCCAGCATGCGCCCCGGTCCGACATCGCCACAGGCCTGCTCCCCTTGGGCCGGCCCCAGAATCAGGGCCGCACGCGCCTGCAGGGTGCGGATGTTGGCCTGGGTGGCGGCATGTTTCCACATCTGCTGGTTCATGGCCGGTGCCAGTGCCAGCGGGGCAGCACTGGCCAGACACAGGGTGCTCAGCAGGTCATCCGCCATTCCGCTGCTCAGGCGCGCCAGCAGATCGGCACTGGCCGGTGCAATCAGGATCAGGTCGGCCCAGCGCGCCAGCTCAATATGCCCCATGCCGGCTTCAGCTGCCGGGTCCAGCAGCGAGGTGTGAACCGGATTGCCACTCAGGGCCTGCAGGGTCAGCGGCGTCATGAAGGCCTGTGCCCCTTGGGTCATGCACACCCGGACCTCTGCTCCGGCCTTGGCCAGCAGCCGGGTCAACTCGGCGGATTTATAGGCGGCAATACCGCCACTTATCCCTAAAACAATCGATTTGCCATGCAGGCTTGCCATAAGATTTCCTGACATCAACCACAAGAAAAAGCGCCATGATACCGATAAAACACTGGCCTGCCGATGAGCGACCGCGAGAAAAACTGCTGGCACGCGGGGCCGAAGCCCTGTCTGATGCTGAACTGCTGGCGATTTTCCTGCGCACCGGCATCAAGGGCAAAACCGCGGTGGACATGGCCCGCGAACTGCTGCAGAACTTCGGCAGCCTGCGCGCCCTGTTCGAGGCCAGCGAGGAACACTTCTGTGAAGCCAACGGGCTGGGGCAGGCCAAGTACGTGCAGTTGCAGGGAGTGCTGGAAATGTCACGCCGTTACCTGCGTGAACGCATGGAACGCGGGGATGTGCTCAGTGATCCGGATGCGGTACGCTTTTTCCTGACCTCACGCCTGCGTGACGGCTGTGCCGAAGTGTTTGCCTGCGTGTTTCTGGACAACCGCCACCGCGTGATCCGCTATGAGGAGCTGTTTCACGGCACCATTGATGCGGCCAGTGTGTACCCGCGGGAAGTGGTGCGTCAGGCCCTGCGCCACAATGCCGCTGCGGTAATTTTCGCCCATAACCACCCTTCC
Source organism: Thiothrix sp. (assembly GCA_020442915.1). Taxonomy (GTDB): domain Bacteria; phylum Pseudomonadota; class Gammaproteobacteria; order Thiotrichales; family Thiotrichaceae; genus Thiolinea. The sequence goes on from JAGRJD010000155.1 coordinate 10,795, forward strand.
GGGATCGCCGAACCCAGTCAGGCTGACGAGCGCATCACCCGGCGACTCACGGATGCACTGGCCCTGATCGACGTGCGGGTGCTGGATCATTTCATCATCGGGGATCAGGTGGTATCGTTCGCCGAGCGCGGCCTGCTCTGACAACCCGGCCCCGGTTTTCAGCGCAGCCAGCACTGGGCACTCTCATTGATGGCAAGTACTGCCGGATGCTTGATGCGGCGCTCGATCGAAATGGCGAAAAAACTGACCTTTACCCCCAGGGCACACCCGACCAGCTCCACATCAGGCGTCTCGGCCTGCAGGCTGGACTCGAGCACGGAAGGCGCAACAAACACGCCCTGCCCGGCCTGCCCGAAGGCTTTCATCAGGGCATTGTCATCAAACTCACCCACAATGTCAGGATGGATACCGGTACTGTGGAACCAGGCCATCAGCTTCTCACGCACCGACGAGCCTTCACTCGGGATCAGGATCGGCGCCTGGTCCAGACAGGCCGGGAACGATCCCCTGAGCTGCCGGCGCAGACTGCTTCTGGCGAAGAAGCTGATCGCGCTGCCACCCAGTTCATGATTATAGCCCTTGATGTTCATCTGCGGCGGCATCGGGCTGTCGGCAATCACCAGCTCCATGCGCTGCAGGGCCAGTTCCGCCAGCAGGTCATGCAACCGCCCTTCGGTACAGACAATGCGGATCTTGCGCCCCATCTGCATGGCCGGTTCCAGCAGGCGGAACACCACGGTTTTGGGTACCAGATCGGACACCCCGACCCGGAACAGCTGGGTGCGGTTTCCCGGATACTGCTGCAGGCGGTCCTCCAGCTCGGTGCCCAGCTGGAAAATGCGGTTGGCATAACCCACACTGACCTGGCCGGCCTCGGTCAGCTCCAGGTTACGGCCCTTGCGCCGGAACAGCTGCAGCCCCAGGTCCTCCTCCAGCAGGCTGATCTGCCCGCTGATGGTCTGGGGGGTGAGATGCAGGCGCTCGCTGGCACGGGCAATGCTGCCGGCATTGGCCACCTCCCGGAAGTAGTACAGGTGCTTGTAGTTTATCATCAGTTTTTTCCGATGGTTTAAATTGATTATTTCGAATTTTCTTTATTTAACACTTTTTGTAAAGTGAATGCCATAGGGAAAAGGTCAAAGGGTTGAAGCACGGATTTGCAGAGCCCGGGAAACCTCCCGCCAACCAACGGATTCAAGGAGAACCATCGTGAAATTAACCACACAAAGTCAACGTGCAGTCATGGCCATGATCTCGCTGGCATTGAACGCTGGCCATAAGGTTCAGCGCCTGAGCACCCTGGCCGGGGATCAGGGCATCTCCCTGTCCTACATGGAGCAGCTGTTCTACCGCCTGCGTCACGCCGGGCTGGTGGAAGGCATCCGCGGCCCCGGTGGCGGCTACCGCCTCGGCAAGCCCGCCAGCCAGATTTCAGTGGCCCAGATTGTCAATGCCATTGAAATGGATGAAAACGAGACCGGCACCAGCCAGAACCCGCAGCCGGAACAGGCCATGGCCTGCATGCTCAACCAGCTGGACACGCAGGTGCACGATTTTCTGGACGGCATCAGTCTGGCCAGTCTGGTGGGCGAGCACCGCCTGCCGCAGAAGAAAATCCGTGTCGGCGGTACCGCCAACCTGATTGCGCGCATGTTCCCGCCCCGTGATACGGCGGTGGCCGACCTGCAGCCGGCCTGATCCGGTACCCCCTTCCCGCCGGGGCCGGGCCGGAGGTTCTGCCTCCGGCTGGCCGGACTGTTACAGCCCCTTCAACGGCGGCTGACTGAACAGGATGCGGCCCGCATAAGCCGCGCCCTGCGGGGTAAAATGCCCGCCATCAAAACTGATCAGGCGCAGCTCCGGCGTGAAAACCGGGCAGTCCGTTTCACTGCCGCACAACAGCGCCTGCTGATCCACATACACTGCGGGTGAAAACTGGCCACGCATCAGGCGACTGATGCTGGCCTGATCCGCGTCCACCCGGCTGCGCAGGGTCCGCAGCTCATGCTCCGGCATCCGCAGATAGCGGCGGATATCCGGCTTGCCGAAACTCTTGCGTCCCAGCACGATCAGCTGCTGCTGTGGACGCAGCCCCAGGTTTCTGATGCTTTGCGGCAGGCGTTCGGCGGCCCAGGGGCGCCAGTTGCCGGCCAGAATCACCACATCCGCCTCGGCAATCTGGGCTTTGGCCTGCGCCAGGGTGTCGGCATCACGGCAGATGGCCGCTGCTTCCGCCCGCCGGAAAGGCGTCACATCTTCCGGCCCCAGATACATCTGGCATACGGTGGGAATGTAGCGGGTGCTTATCTGGTAGGGTGACAAGGCGCCGGTTTCCCGTATCACATTATAGAAATCCTGTGCATGGCTGTCGCCGACCAGAATCAGCTTCCGCCCCCCCGTTGCGGTAAAGGGCTTTTTCATCTGCGCCAGAAAGCGGTCACGGACATAGGCTCCGCTTTTGGCGGTATCGGCGGCCTCCAGCATGTCGCTGCGGAAGTCCGCCCGGAGCGTACCGCTCAGGCCCAGCAGCAGGCTGATGCCAAGCAGCCAGCCTGTAACCGTGATGCGTTTACGCCTGCCCCGACGCGCCTGATAACCTGAATTTTTCCTGACTCTATTCATGCGATTCATCCTGTCTGTTCATCCTGTCCGATAGTCTATTCAGACTGTTTTCCGGCGCTGTTTCACACTTCCCGTCCGGCTGGAGACCGGCATTCCGCCCGGCGCCGGGCAGCCGATCATAGAAAACGCTGCGGTACCCCGTCCAGCCCGATCAGAATCAACCCCGACACCATCAGCAGCAGGCTGCCGGCCAGCGCCAACCCGAAAACCTGTGGGCGACTAAAACGCTGCCGGTCCCGGAACGGACGCTCCACCAGCCACCAGCTCAGACAGGCCAGCCCGAAAGCCAGCACCACCGGGATCAGCAGCCAGCCCGACCCGACATCCGGCCACTGCATACGCGTGAAAACCAGCAATGGCTGGTGCCACAGGTAAGCGCTGTAGGAAATCAGCCCGATCCCCACCAGCAGCGGGCAGGCCAGCACGCGCCCGATACCCCGGTCAGGACTGGCATACAGAATCAGCAGCACCGTCCCACCCACCGGTATCAGGGCATACAGGCCCGGAAACGGCAACCCACGATCAAACCAGAGCACCGCCCCCAGCAGCAGAACCAGCCCCATTCCGGCCAGCCATGGACCAGAAGAGCCTTCCTCTCCAGGCCGGGAATGCCGGTAAAGGGCACAGCCCGCCCCGGCCAGCAGCTCCCAGGCCCGCCCCGGCAACAGGTAAAAATTGGCATCCGGGACCAAACGCCAGCCCAGCTCGGCCAGCACCAGGCTGAACACGCCAATGCCGCCCAGCAACCAGGCCAGCCGGCGCAGCCCCAAACGCCAGCCGGCCAGCAGCAACAGGGGGAACAACAGGTAGAACTGCTCTTCCAGCGCCAGACTCCAGGTATGCAGCAGCGGTACCAGTTCCGCATCCGGGGCAAAATAGCCGCTTTCCTGCCAGAACAGGATATTGGAACTGAACAGGGCCACTGCCACCAGGCTGCGTCCGAACCCGGCCAGCTCATGCGGCAGCAGCAGCCACCAGGCCGGCGGCAGACAGACCAGCAACATCAGAAACAGGGCCGGCAGGATGCGCCGCGCCCGGCGTTCATAAAAGCTCACCAGACTGAAATCACCCTGCACCAGCGCTTCCAGCAGCAGTGTGGTGATCAGGTAGCCGCTGATGACAAAAAAGACATCCACTCCGACAAAACCACCCCCGAAACCCGGTACACCGGCATGAAACAGCACCACCGGCACTACCGCCAGTGCCCGCAGGCCATCAATTTCCTTTCGGTACTGCATAAACCCCTTCCGTTCGGGCAACGCCCCCTTGTTGCACAGCCCCTGCCAAAGATCAAGTCATTTGACCGCTTTCTGGCCATGTTGTCCCTTCGGGTTTGCCGCTGCGTCCCTTTTTTTGCAATGCCCACCTTTTCCTGAGCGGGAAAGCCCCTTAAAGTGCCGCCTGTGCCCCGTTGCCGCCGGAATGATCATGACACCTCACCCATCACCCCGCATCCACTGCCCACATTTCACCCAGGGCCGCTGCTGTTCCTGCCGCCGTATCGAAACGCCCTATGTGCAGCAGCTGACAGCCAGACAGGCTGAACTCCAGCGCATACTGAGTGCCATTCCCACTGCCGCCTGGCTACCGCCGCAGGCCAGCCCGCAGACCGCCTTCCGCAACAAGGCCAAAATGGCGGTGCTGGGAGCGGCCCATGCCCCCGTACTCGGCATTACCGACCCGACAGGGCAGGCGGTCGATCTCAGTGACTGCCTGCTGTACCCGCCGGACATGCAGGCGGTGCTCACTGCCCTGCCCGCCTGGATACGGCAGGCCGGTATTCCGCCTTACCGTATCGACAGGGCGAAAGGGGAACTCAAGTTCATTCTGCTGACCCGCAGTCAGGATAAAGGGGAATTTCTGCTGCGCTTCGTACTGCGCAGTGAAGCGGCACTGGCGCGTATTCATACCGCCCTGCCCGCCCTGCTGGCAGCTTTTCCGGCCATCCAGGTGGTCTCGGCCAATATCCAGCCCATCCACATGGCGGTCCTGGAAGGTGAGCAGGAAATTTTCCTGACCCCGAAGCAGCACCTTGAGGAGCACCTGAACGGCCTTCCGCTGTTCATTCGCCCCAAAAGCTTTTTCCAGACCAACCCCCAGGTCGCCGCACGACTTTACCGCTGTGCCCGGGACTGGGGACGGGAAAGCCGGCCCCGCCAGGTCTGGGACCTGTTCTGTGGCACGGGTGCTTTCGGGCTGCACCTGGCCGGGCCGGACACCGGACTGACCGGGATCGAGATTGAGCCGGAAGCCATTGCCTGCGCCCGGGAATCCGCCCGCCGGCTGGGGCTTGAGAATGTCCGTTTCGCCGCCCTGGATGCAGCCGGGTTTGCCGGTCTGAAGGCCCCGGCCCCGGACCTGCTGGTGGTCAATCCCCCCCGGCGCGGGCTGGGCATTGAACTCTGCCGCCAGCTGGCGCAGCTGCATCCCCCGGTCATGCTTTACTCCAGCTGTAATCCGCACACCCTGGCCCGGGATCTGGCCCAGCTGCCAGATTACCGGGTGGTGCGCGCCCGGCTGTTTGACATGTTCCCGCATACCACGCACTGCGAGGTACTGGTCCAACTGGCTGCAGCCCGGATGGCTGACGGGTGAGCAACTGCGGACAACCTGCCGGGGCCGGCCAGACGCCAAAATCCAGTTGGGCAAGGTACCGGAAAATTGCTACAGTGGGCATCCGTTTCACCTTGTCAGGGAAAAGCCCATGGAAGAAAACCCGGATTTGCCTGATCTGCCGGTACGCCGCCGGGGCATCTACCTGCTGCCCAACCTGTTCACGACCGGCGCCCTGTTCGCCGGCTTTTACGCCATTGTCGCCGCCATGCAGGGAAACTTTGAAACGGCCGCCATTGCCGTGTTCATCGCCATGATCCTGGATGGACTGGACGGGCGAGTGGCACGCATGACCAATACCCAGACCTCCTTCGGCGCCGAGTATGACAGCCTCTCCGACCTGGTTTCCTTCGGCCTTGCTCCCGGCCTGATCATGTACCAGTGGTCACTGGTGCACCTGCGTGACATGGGTGCGGCCTGGGGCAAAGCCGGCTGGCTGGCCGCCTTTATCTATGTCGCCTGTGCGGCCCTGCGGCTGGCACGCTTCAATACCCAGATCGGCAAGGTCGACAAGCGCTTTTTCATTGGCCTGCCCAGCCCGGCTGCAGCTGCCGTCATGGTCGGCTGCGTCTGGGTGTTTCATGACCTGGCCATTGTGGGCCGCAACCTGCAGCTCCCCTCCCTGCTCCTGACCCTGAGCATCGGCCTGCTGATGGTCAGCAATGTCAGTTATTACAGCTTCAAGGATTTCGACCTGCGCCGGCGGGTCCCGTTCATCATGCTGCTGGGCATCGTCCTGGTCATCGTGCTGACCACCATCGATCCGCCCAAGGTGCTGTTCACCTTCTTCATGGTCTATGCCCTGTCCGGACCGACTTACTGGCTGCTGCGCCGTTACCGCCGCCGTCAGCGCCGGCGTCAGGAGGGTTGAAAACTTGGACCTGCAGACCCGAAGGCAGTACCTGGGGCTGATGGGCATTCCGCTGTGGGTGCCACGCATCCGGACAGCGGAACCTGACGGGGAGCTGCAGCAACCGGAACCGGCAGCGTCGTCCGCCCCCCCCGGAAGCCGGAGCACCGGGCATGAAGCCCGTATCACAGCGGCGGCCATGCCGACAGTGGCGGAGCCGCCCAAGGCACGCCCGGCAACGGATTCCCCTGCCGGACCTGCATCAACACCGGCATCGGCAGTGCACGCTGACTGCTCACACATGGACTGCTCACACATGGACTGGACAACACTGCAGCAGACCGTCAGCGGCTGCACGGCCTGCGGGCTGCACAGAACCCGCACCCGGACCGTATTCGGCACCGGCAGCCAGACAGCAGACTGGATGATCATCGGTGAGGCGCCGGGGGCGGAGGAAGACCGCCAGGGCGAGCCTTTCGTGGGCCGGGCCGGCAGCCTGCTGGACAACATGCTGCAAGCCATCGGGCTGGACCGCCGGCAGGCCTACATCGCCAATACCCTCAAGTGCCGCCCGCCCAATAACCGTGACCCGAAACCGGAGGAGTCGGCCAGCTGCCGGGCCTATCTCGAACGCCAGCTGGCCCTGATCCAGCCACGCCTGATTCTGGTGGTGGGACGCATCGCCGCCCACAACCTGCTGCAGACCGACGTGCCGCTCGGGCGCCTGCGCGGCAGCCTGCATCACGTCCCCGGCAGCGACATTCCGGTACTGGTGACTTACCATCCGGCCTACCTGCTGCGCCGACCGGCAGAAAAGCGCAAGGCCTGGCAGGACCTGCAGCAGGCCATGGCCTTTGCACGCCAGCACGGCTTTGATCCCCGGCCATCCACCTGATTCAAATCATCCGACATGTCCAGTACTGCGCCATCCCCCCTGCCCAACCCGCACGTTAACGGCCTGCCGGTACGTCCGATGCACCCGGCGGATCTGGATGCCATCATGACGATTGAACGGGCCGCCTATCCCTATCCCTGGACCCGTGGCATCTTCGAGGATTGCCTGAAACACAATTATCCGTGTCTGGTGCATGAAAATGTTGGGGAAATTGTGGCATATACGGTAATATCGGTGGCCGCCGGTGAGATGCATGTCCTGAACCTCACGGTTCGGCCCGAATCACAGGAACAGGGGCTGGGGAAGCGCCTGCTGATGACCGCCGAACAGATCGGACTGGCACTCGGAGCGGCTGAATGCTTTCTGGAGGTCCGTCCGTCCAATACGGCGGCCCTGCAGCTCTACCGGCATCAGGGCTTTAACGAGGTGGGCCTGCGCAGAAACTATTATCCTGCCCGCAAAGGCCGGGAGCATGCCGTCATCATGGCCAAGGTACTGGTCGCTCCCGAGCAGGATTTCCCCCCCTGACACGGCTATCCGCATGCCATGTGCTGAAACCGTCGCCCAGAAACCATTGACTGACGAGATTTCCGTTTACCGTATCCAATCGTATCTATGTATAAACAGCAACTATCTGATAAAAAAGACAGAAACCTGATCATGGGGCTGGTGATCCGTGCCTGAGCAATACATCCTGCTTCCGGCAGCGGAACACAGCATTGACCCTGACGCCATTGATCCGCGCTCCCGTGACATCATCAAACGCCTGCAGAAGGCCGGCTTCCAGGCTTATCTGGTCGGTGGTTGCGTGCGTGACCTGCTGCTCGGGCATCAGCCCAAGGACTTCGATATCGCCACCAGCGCCCATCCGGAGCAGGTCAGAAAACTGTTCTCCAGTTGCCGCCTGATCGGTCGCCGCTTCCGGCTGGCGCATATCTATTACGGGCGCGACTACATTGAGGTCGCCACCTTCCGCGCTCCGCATGACACCGGCCAGCAGGGCAGTGTGGACGCACAGGGCCGCATCATCCATGACAACGTGTACGGCACGCTGGAAGAGGATGTCTGGCGTCGTGATTTCACCATCAATGCCCTGTTTTATGATCCTGTCAGCGGCGAGGTGCTGGATTACATCGGCGGGCTTGAAGACCTGCGTGCCCGCCGGCTGCGCCTGATCGGTGATCCGCAGCTGCGCTACCGCGAAGACCCGGTACGCATGATCCGGGCGCTGCGCTTTGCCGCCAGGCTCGGCTGCAGCCTGGACGGTGAAACCGGGCACCTGATCCGCCCGATGGCCAACCTGCTGGATGCGGTGGCACCGGCACGCCTGTTTGATGAACTGCTGAAACTGCTGCACGGCGGTTACGGTTTCAGGAGCCTCCAGCTGCTGGAGGAATACGGCGTACTGGGTTTCCTGCTGCCACTGACCGACGAAAGCCTGGAGCTGGACCAGAGCGGCTGCTTCCGGCGATTGCTGGAGACTGCGCTGCAGAACACCGATCAGCGTATCAGTGAGGGCAAATCGGTCATGCCGCCGTTCCTGTTCGCGGTACTGCTGTGGGAGCAGGTCCGGGTACTGGCTGACGAGATCATGGAAGAAGAAGGCTGTCCCGAAGTGCAGGCCCTGAATCTGGCGGCGGGCGAAATCATCAGTGATCAGGTTCAGTGCACCGCCATTCCGCGCCGTTTCAGCAATATCACCCGTGAAATCTGGACCCTGCAGCCGCGTTTCAGCTACCGTGAGCTGCGCCGTGCCAATACCCTGTTCAACAACCAGCGTTTTCGTGCCTCCTATGACTTTCTGGCCCTGCGTGCCGAAGCCGGAGAAGGCGAGGAGGTCATGGCAGATTACCGGTGGTGGACCGAGTTTCAGCAGGCCCGGCCCGATGATCGGGCGGCTCTGTGCGCCCCTTCAGCCCGCAAACGCCGCAAAAAGCGCAAAAACAAATCGCGTCAGGAAGACTGAGGAACCCAAGAAGCCGCTGACACGAAAGCAGCGGCGGCAGCACAGTGAATCAGGTCAGGCCGGCCCGGCCCGGTTGTCGGCTCAGGCATTTTCCGACTGTTGCGGGAAATCGGTTTTCACCGCCTTGAAGGCCGCATCCAGGGTCTGCCAGTTATTTACGGTATGGCAGAAAATATCGGCAGTTTTTTCTGCATCATAAACCGCAGAATGTGCCTGCTCACCATCCCAGCCCAGCCCGGCAGCCTGTGCCACCCGCGCCAACACGGTCTGGCCATAAACCACAGCCCCCAGCGTTACGGTATCCAGGGTGCTGAAGGGATGAAACGGATTGCGTTTGCAGTTGATGCGGTTACTGGCCGCATTCAGGAAGTTGAGGTCAAACGGGGCATTGTGCCCGACCAGAATGGCCCGGTTACAGCGGTTGAGTTTGAGTTCGCGCCGCACGACCTTGAACAGCTCGTTCAGGGCCTTTTCCTCCGGTACTGCCAGCCGCAGCGGGCTGAAGGGCTTGATACCGTTCACCTCCAGTGACTTGGGGTCCATGTTCGCATTCGGAAACGGCTCAATATGCCAGTTATAAGTCCGGCTGCGCGACAACCCACCCTTTTCATCCACGCGCAGTATGACCGCCGCCAGCTCCAGCAGCGCATCCCTTCTGTGGTCAAAGCCACCGGTTTCCACATCGATCACGATGGGCAGGAAGCCCCTGAACCGGCCTGCCAGCGGCACAATCTCGATATCATCACTCATGCTGTTGAGCTTACCGGATGTGGGGAAAAATAGACAGGAGAACCGCAGAATTTATTTGTATCTCATATCATTATGAAAAAACAACAATTATTTTTAAAACCGGATTACTGCTTTCAATTTTTCAGATTTGGTGCTAATTTCCGACACAGAGGAGATCACTCATCGCCATGCCCGTTCCGGACCAGGAGGACCACTCATGACCATGGAGAAATACCCGCAGGATACCGATGCCCAGGAAACCCAGGAATGGGTGGAATCCCTGGA